>JBNKZD010000143.1:0-10587 GCA_050301235.1 Chitinispirillaceae bacterium
CAACGAAAGCAAGGGGTTCTGGGTGTGGGGTCACTGAAGTTGCGGCGTACCACTATACTGACTGACCAACACCTTCTCGCCCGGCGAACCGTAATAAAAAAAAGTAAATTGTAAAGCACAAATGCTAAAGTCAATATTACATCAAAACCCACCAAACGATTGAGTGTGAGAAGAACGAAGCCTTTGGCGTCCATATTAACTCCTGAACCCTGAACCCTGAACCCTGAACCCTGAACCCTGAACCCTGAACCCTGAACCCTGAACCCTGAACCCTGAACCCTGAACCCTGAACCCTGAACTCTGAACTCTGAACTCCTGAACTCCTGAACCCTGAACCCTGAACCCTGAACCCTGAACTCCTGAACTCCTGAACCCTGAACCCTGAACCCTGAACCCTGAACCCCTGAACCTTGAACCTACCCCCACCCAAATGTGAGAAAATGTATATTAAAACCACAATACTGACACTTTAAACAACTCCAGAAACATTAAAAAAATTAAAATATGGCTGAAAAAACAGAGATAAAGCTTACATTTCTCGGTGGCGCCGGCTCGATTGGCGCATCATGTACCCTGGTCCAGATTGGTGCAACCAGGCTTATTGTAGATTGTGGAATCCGAATGAATGCGCCGGACCGTCCGCTGCCGGATCTATCAGTTCTCAGTGACTGTAGCGTTGATGCAATTATACTGACACATGCACACACCGATCACTCCGGGGGGCTACCGGTGCTTTGTGATGCGTTTCCTGCAGCGCCGGTATTTGCTACACCGCCGACCATCGATCTGATTTCTATTTTGTTCAGTGATGCATTGAAGATATCATCTATGGAGCGGGATGGGGAAGTACCGCTTTACAGTAAAGCACAGGTTGAGCGAGTGATGCTCAACGCTGTTCCTGTCGGATTTTATCAACAGAAAACAGTCAATGATATCACCATTACATTTCTTCCGGCAGCGCATATTCTTGGTGCCGCGATGGTGCATCTTGCAACACCTGCCGGTGCAGTGCTTTTTTCAGGGGATTATAGTGTGTCGGTTGCGGGTACGGTTCCATCGCTTGACAAGACATCTCTGCCGGTTGATCTGTTGATTTCTGAGTCAACCTATGGGAACCGGCTTCATGAAGACAGAACCATTGCACAAAACCGGCTGGTGCAACAGGTTCGGGAAGTGCTGGAGAATAATGGCAAAGTGCTTATTCCGAGTTTTGCAATCGGGCGGGCGCAGGAAGTTATTTTAATTCTTCAGAATGCTTTACGATCAAAAAAAATACCGCAGGTACCGGTGTATGTTGATGGAATGGTACGTGATGTATGTACCTTGTATAAAAAATATGAAACCTATGTGACCAACCGCCTTGCAAAACAGATAAGAAACCAGCCCGATCCTTTTTTTACTAATGGAATAGTGGGGGTAACTACTCCACAAATGAGAACTTCGGTTACAGAAAAGGGGCCATGTGTAATCGTTGCATCAAGCGGAATGCTTACCGGTGGTGCATCAGCATTTTATGCCAGGAAAATGCTGGGTAATGAACATGATGCGATATTGCTCACGGGGTATCAGGATGAGGAATCCCCCGGACGTGCACTTCTTGCGCTGGCATCTCAAACGGGGTCCAGAACGTATGATATGTCGGGGGAGCGTATTGATGTAAAGGCGACTGTGGCGACATTTAATCTTTCTGCGCATGCTGACCGTCTTCAGATGGCATCATTGATTGAATCGGTTCATCCCCGGACAGTTCTGCTTGTGCATGGGGACAATCAGGCACGTGAAGCGCTGCGGTCATCGTTGCAGATACGGGATTGTCATCTGCTCAATGATGGCGAGTCGATTGTCCGGTCGTTTCCTGTACGTAAATCAGCAGCACCGGTTATGACACAGCAGCTTCCGCAATCTACCGATGAAGCGCGGATCAGAGCTATTGTCGGGGCTCCGGGGGAAAAACCTGTTAAGGTCAGTGATGCTGCTCTATTGTGGTTCGGTGAGAAAGTGTCTGCGCCGACCCTCGATCTGTTTATGAATGCATTAGAAACTCTGGGGATTGCCCGTCGTGATGACGTACGAAGGAACTATTGCCATGTTCTTGCATCAGATACATTAGCTGATGATTCAGATGAGATACAACTCGAAAAAAGACTGAAAGATGAAAACCCTAAGGGGAAACTCCTGGAATATTGTATGAAACATAAGCTCGAGTATCCCCGGTTTGATATTGAAACAGAAGATGGTTTTCACTATGCAACTGCTAATCTTAGTGTAAACGGTTCAGTACTGGAATCTCAGAAATGGAAAGCATTATCAATAAAAACTGCTCAGCAGCTTGCATCAGAGGAGTTGTTAAAGGTGGTGAGTGGTGGACAGAAGACAGAGGGCGTAGGGCTGAGGACGGTAGACGGTGGACAGAAGGCAGAGGACGGATGCTCTGAAAACGCTGTATTCTCAGAAAAGGTGATTGAGGTGGGGCCTGAGATGGCTGAACAGCTCAAAATCAGTAACTATAAGGGTAAATTGTATGAATACTGTTCGGTACATAAGATAAAAATACCATCATTTATATGTCAAACTGCCTCAGGAAAACATCTTGTAAAGATACGTGATCATCGCAGCTGTTTTGAAACAGACTGGTACAGTTCTCCTGCGAAAATTCTTTCGCAACAGGCTGCAGCTGGTGCATTTCTGGAGTATTTGAATACATCGTTAGAGCCTTTGGATACTGATACAGGTTTAACCCCGGCAGTAACCGTTGAAAACAGAAAACCTGCGAATGATCCACGTAATCTCATAAATAAATTACTCCAGATCAGGGAGTTTGTCGATTTTGGCTATACGGTGATCAATACTGAGCAGGTTAATAGTCAGACTTTTTTTTCTGTAAACGCATGGGCGGTGTTACCCGACACAACCCGGATAGAGTCACCGGTAATCAGTGCGATGTCAAAGAAAGATGCTCAATATCAGTGTGCGTCGAAGTTGTTGGAGATGTATTATCTTCAGGAATGACATTATAAAAATAGTGATTTTACTAATTTGAGCGTCCTTTGTGAGAATCGGTGGTTTCGAGAGCCTGAATCACCCATGGTTGAGATTCTCGAAACCACCTGCGAAAATATCTGTAATACCCGCAAAGAATCTGTACCTTTTATATCTGAGTCCACTCTAAAAAGCTGACATTTAGAAAAAATGTTTCGACAGGCTCAACATGAGCGGCGTTTTAGCGAAATTAAGGCATTTCCCGCTCACACAGCTTGTCGAAGTGTCTTTTAAACCTTTTTAGAGTGTACTCAAATATATCACCCAAAAAACACTTCATATTTGTTTAAACTCTGTATGAGCGGTTTTTTTACACTGAGTTTGCAAATTATGTGCATCTTGTCAAAGGGTGATACACAAAGACATTTTATGCAGAAACTAAACCCCTGTCTAAACGATAGTTCATTATTGTATAGTAATTATTCAAATTTGTAACACATTTATCCTATAGTAGTACAAAAATGAACCGAAAATCTGCATAAAATACAAAAATGTAACATGAGATGATTTCAAATTGATCAAAATTGTAAAAATTCAAGGCAATACCGCTTTTTAGGTATAATTTGATACTGGTATGTAGTTTGCGTATGCGGTAACGGTTTTTAACAGAACAAACTATGAAAATCGGAACATTATTGTATCAAATTTTACATTCGAGGAGGTATATTTATGGAACAAACTTTACAGAGCATCCGGTACAGCGCGGATGCATTGTTTCTGATGCTTGGAGCGGTGATGATATTTGCAATGCATGCAGGGTTTGCATTTCTTGAGGCTGGCACGGTCAGATCTAAAAATCAGATTAATGCGTTTGTAAAAATTCTCACTGACTGGTCGGTGTCGACTGTAATCTATTTTATAATCGGATTTCCTATAGCATATGGAATCAATTTCTGGGGTGATGCGGGTTCATTGATAAACCTGATCCAGGGGAACGTGGCAGAAGGCGCAAGAGGCTTTGATCTTCTTCACTGCTTCTTTCTTACAACGTTCGCTGCCTGTATACCTGCGATTATTTCCGGTGGAATTGCAGAAAGAGCAAAATTCTGGCCTCAGGTAGTGGCAGGAGCCATTTTTGTAGCAGTTGTTTATCCTCTATTTGAATCGATCATCTGGGGGAGAAATGCATTTTTCCAGGACTGGCTCCAGAAAACCTTTGGTTTCGCATTTCATGATTATGCCGGCTCTGTTGTCGTACATTCCATGGGTGGATGGATTGCTCTTCCAGCGGTTATTTTGCTTGGGCAGCGAATTGGGAGATGGGTAAATGGAAGAAGTATTGGAATACCGGTTTCAAATATCCCGTTTTTATCCTTAGGAAGCTGGATTTTAGCAATCGGTTGGTTTGGTTTTAATGTGATGAGTGCACAGAAATTTGAAGGGATCAGCGGCCTTGTGGCGGTAAATTCCCTTTTTGCGATGGTTGGAGGGACACTGTTTGCCGTGATTTTTTCTAAAAATGATCCGGGATTTGTCCATAATGGAGCTCTTGCAGGGTTGATCGCTATTTGTGCCGGTTCCGATATCGTTCATCCGTTTGGTGCTTTTTTTATAGGCGGTATCGGTGCATTAATATTTATATTCGGTTTTCACTGGGAAACTGAAAAGTTGCGCTTTGATGATGTACTGGGTGTCTGGCCTCTTCATGGAATAACAGGATCATGGGGGGGGATCGCAGCCGGCATTTTTGGTAGTAAAGCATTAGGAGGTATTGGCGGAGTATCTTTTCTTTCGCAGTTGATAGGAACTGTTGCTGCTTTGAGTTTTGCAGTATTTTCCGGAACGTTGGTATATCTTGCATTAAAAAACACTGTTGGTATACGTCTGAACCGGGACCAGGAGCTGCGTGGAGCAGATTTGTCGGTACACCATATCACCGCCTATCCGGAAAATGAGATACGAGATAACGGATCTTTAATTACAAACGTTGAGGAGGAAGCAAATGAAATATCTGATCGCAATAATTCAGCCGTCAAGGCTTGAGGCGGTAAAGGAGGCACTCAGTAAGATTGAAGTTTTTCGGTTGACGGTATCTGATGTTCAGGGTATCGGGAGGCAGAAAGGGCATACTGAAATCTATCGGGGACACGAGTATCAGATCAATTTTATCAGGAAGGTCAAGCTTGAAATTGCTCTTGATGACGAGTTTCTTGAACCGACAATTGAAGCAATCTCCAATGCGGCCCGTACCGGTGCCGAAGGGAAAATTGGAGATGGAAAAATTTTCGTGTTACCATTAGAAGAGGTTGTACGGATCCGGACAAGGGAACGTGGTTCTGAAGCTCTTTAATTTTGTCTACACATAAATTTCAGGAAATCGCAGATTTACGATGAAAAGTTACAAGTCAGAGTTCACCGATGCACGTAATCTGCGTTTTTCTCCTGAGCAGCTTCGCCTGGATCCTCATGCCTGTGTTCGACATTTTTCAGAAGATGTTGACCGAATGCTCAGAGAGGTGTATAATGCCCACTTTGAGGAGCAGGTCAAAAATGTGACACTTGTCGCACTGGGCGGTTATGGAAGAAATGAGTTATGCCCGGGTTCAGATATCGACCTCCTGGTGCTTCATGAGGGAGATCATAAACAGGAAAAAATAGAGCGTTTTATCCGGGCACTCTGGGATATGGGTTTCCCACTGGGTTGTGTGGTGCGAAGTGTAAATGAATGCAGACGCATTACAGGTGAGGACCTCGCGACAGATACTGCCTTGCTCGATAGCAGATATCTTGTCGGCGACCGGCATTTGTACAAAGAACTTGAAATACTTGTGCTGCACCCCTATTTTAAGCGCAGGAAACAGTGGATAGTTCAGGAGATGGATACAGCCGTACAGGGGGCAATTGCAGTTGCCGGAACATTGTTATATGCTGTTAATCCTGACCTGAAAAACGGTGTCTGCACATTGCGAGATTGTCAGCGTATACGCTGGGCCAGACGTGTTGATGATGGCCGGATTATTGATCACAATCCTTTAGCAGACCAGTTCTTTCTCGAAAAAGGAGAAGAGCTTCTTCAGAGGGCATTTCATTCGCTGCTTGCTATCAGAACTGCTTTGCATATGGTGGCGGGAAGGCGTATTGATATACTGGATTTCAGCTATCAGCCTGATGTTTCAGAATATCTGGGACTGGGCAGAAAAAAACCTGAGCTGTTAATGGAGAAATATTTCAGGACTGTCCGTGATGTAAAGACATCGATTCTTTACTATTTTGAGCAGAAAAGAGACCGACGTAATCTGTTTACCAGAGTGCGCTCTTCACTGAGTGCGGTCCAGGTAACAAGAGGCATTAGTCTGCTTGACGGTATCTTCTGGGATTCCGGTGTTTTTACAGTGGATGACACCGATGTTTCGGGATGGATAATGGAACTTTTTATGTATGCCCAGACATATAAAGCTACAGTAAGTACCGCTCTGCTTGGCAAGATCCGCACTTTTTGTGAAAATTCACCGCGTGAAAAATTTATCGATAGTAAGATAAGTTCACAGTTTATATTGATACTCTCTTCGACGGAACCAATCGAACCGGTTATTCATCTCATGCACGAAACCGGCTTTCTCGAAAAGCTTATTCCCGAATTTGAGTCGATTCGTTGCAAGGTAGAGTACGATTCGTATCATGAATTTACAGTCGATCAACATACACTTCTGGCGCTCTATACACTCGATGAGTTGCGTAAGGATAACCGCTATAAAGTTTATTTTGAATCTATTGATGACATTATTACGCTGCGTATGGCTCTTCTGCTTCACGACATTGGTAAATCGCTTGATGGAAATCATTGTTATAACAGCGCTGTAATGGTTACTACAATCTGTGATCGGCTGGAGATTTCAGAAGCACGGAAAAATGATATTCAGCTTCTGGTTCATCATCACCTGGAATTGTCAACACTTACCTTTCAGCGTGAACCAGAGATTGATACACTTAAAAAATTTATCGAAAATATCGATTCTATCCGTCTTCTTGACATGCTGTTTTTACTTACTGTTGCCGATATCAAGAGTGTGGGGCGTAAGACCTGGACCGGTTGGAAAGGTGCGCAGCTGGAGACAATTTACGATAAAATTAAAATGATGCTTGATGGGAATGTTCCTGCAGAAGGAGATCTGAAGGTTCCTGTTAATGAAAAAATAAGAAACCTGATTGCTGAAACCGGTGATGTTGGACAACTTTCGATCCTCCTTGAACCATTTCCAGGGTACGAACGGTTGACATTGTGTGCTTTTGACAGAGCACGGCTTTTTGCTGATATGGCAGGGAGTCTTTCATCGGAAGGGTACAATATCCTCAATGCGCAGATTTCCACTACCGCAGATGGAAAAGCTGTGGATATTTTTACAGTTGAACCCGATACAACCACCAGGATTCCATCAGAAAAGCGAATCGATAAAATCCAGAAAAAATGGCAGAAAATCTCCTCTGGGGAAATAAAAGTCGATGATCTGATACGGGAAAGGGTCCGGTTGTATCCTCCAGAAGCAATTCGTCAATCCACCGTTGATGCTCCAGATATCTCCTTCAATAACACCCTATCACGTGATTATACAGTTATAGAAATTCATTCAGATGATCGCGTTGGTTTACTGTACAATATCGCATCTGTTTTTGATAAGCTCAGGATAAATATCGTATCTGCTAAACTTTCGACTCGCGGAAGAGTTGTTGCGGATGTGTTTTATGTTAATTCTTCTGAAAAAATGAAAATCGACCCCTCGAAATTTGAGCAGATCAAAGCTCAGTTACTTGAAACGATCCTCTGATTCTCAATATTATTCAAAAAGCAATTCATCAAACACCATTTTAACAAGCTCCAGATCCTGATTCGGGACTTCGGTTATCAATCGTTCATTTTTATTCTTAATGATCGTATGCAGAACTCTGGTACTGAATGATTTCTCGATCAGATCAAGTTCATCCTGACTTTTCTTCTCATTTTTTAAAAGATTGGTGAAACGGGAGAGTCTGAACGCACTGATCAATGTATCAGTACCAACACTGCCATTCCAGGGATATGCCGATGAACCACAGCATCGGATTGATTCGCCGGCTTTAAACATTGTTCGATCTGAAAAACCCGAAAGACCGGGGACGGGATAAAACATTGAGATGCCACACTGGGTATTTCGTCTGGAAAGATATATCAGATTTTCTGCGATATTTTTTTTGCTGTCACCATTGTATCCGGCAATAAAATAGGATACAGAAGGAATATTATATTCACACAAAAGTTCAAGAAGCATTTCGTAGTGGTCAAGCGATGTTTTTCGGGCCATTGATGTTGCTGCATTACTGTTGCTATTTCCAAGAGCGATATTAAACTGTGCCATTCCAAGCTTGATCAGGTAAAGGGCTGAATCACCGGTGAGAAGCCGGTAATCGAGACCATTTTCAGCAAATAAAGAAACATGCGGGAAGTTCGATCTGAATAGATCAATGATTCCGAACCAGAATTGCGGTTCAATCAGCAGATTATCATCTTCAAAGTTGATTGCTACTGATGATGGCTCTGTTGGTAATGTATCACGAATAGATTCAATCAGCCCGCTGATCTTATCTAATGATACACGTCTGAATTCATTGCCATGACTGAGGTGATTAGAACAAAAGGTGCATTGAAACGGGCATCCACGTGTCACGGTGAGATCTATGCGTAATCTGTTGTTGCGAAATGTTGTTCTGAAACCTGGTTCAATTGAAGTGTTGCCGGTAAAGATACCGGGGTAGCCGGGTGCACTGGAAAAATTGGTTGTGGTTAAATTGGGAATTGCTGAAAAATCATTTTTATTGCCTGTAATAAATTCCAGAAGAGGTACTAATGAAACTTCAGCTTCGCCGGAAATGGTGAAATCAATACATCCACTGGAAATAAAATACTCCTGATTGACACTGACACCACCGCCTCCGGCAACAATCTGACATTGCGGAATTTTTGCTTTTAACATCCTGCATAAAGATATAGCTGTATCCGCATAACAGAATGCAAAGCAGGATATAAAGATAATATCCGGAGAAAATTCCGTAATCTGTTGCACACATTCTTCAAGTGGCAGGCCGAAAAATTTGTACTGTGTGAAAAATGAGCATCGACCGGTTTCACTGGGGATGAGGTGTGGTTTCAAATAATGCAGTGAAGACGGTAGTGTGGTGGAGGTGCCACGGATATTCTGTTCCGGGAAATTGAAAAATTCGACTTTCACACCATTCTTTTCAAGAATTCTTATGACAATGTCTGCACCAAGAGTTGAAAAGCGATGAGGTGTCGAATAAAAGTCCGTAAAAGGTGGGATTACCACAGCTGCTTTTACTGTTTTTTGAAAGCTGGTCATAGTTTGGGGAAAATCAGGAACCAGCGGTGTTCATCTGACGGCAATGTGGTTGTACTGTGCAAAGCATTAAATCTGCTCCCGCCGGACGTTCACCCGGAGTTTCAAACAATACTGTTGTGTCAACATTTCCACGTGGGAAAAAATCACCGGTTATTAAAAGCCACTTTGGTTGCAGAACTGTCTTAACTGTCTCGAACAGGTGGTGTGTGACTGTTTCGTGGAATGTTCCGATCATACGGAATGAGTTCAGATATAATTTCCATGATTTTAATTCAACGCATCGATCAGATGGAAGGTAAAAAAGGCCAATCGATGCAAAATCCGGGTAGCCGGTTTTAGGGCAGACGCATGTGAATTCAGGGAAAATGATTCTGATAATGCCACTTTTTGTCTCTTCAGTATTATAGGGACAGGGAAATGTTTCGATCTCCGGAAGCATTTTTTGTGCTAATGCATCTTCTAACAGGGTTACGTCATTAAAAAACATGGTATACCTTACTATTTTTTAAAATTATAGTATTGAAACTTGTTGGTGAAAATGAGACTACGCAATTTTCGCATATCGCCTCACCCCACTTCGAGCCCGACATATCGGGACTCAGTGCACCGCCTGGTGGCCCCCCTCTCCATTAATGATGGAGAAGGGGAAATTGAGGAGAATTTTTGCGGTAACTCCCTTTCTCCACGAGTGGAGAGAGGGTTGGGGAGAGAGGCGAATCAGCGAATAACGCGAAATCTGCTTAAATTCAAAGGCATAGTCATATCCCCCAACATTTCCCGATAAAATAATTGATCCACACCATCCAAGCCTATATAATTAAGGTGACCCGCAGGAGTAACTCCGCTACAGGTAATCTTTTATGAAAAGGTTGGATGGTCTGGAAATGCGAAAAAATCATATTTGTCATTCATTGAGAAATGCTGTGATCTCTATTTTTATCCTACTGATGATAACGAATGGTGCTTTTTCTGAAGAAAAGAAATTCATTGTTATCGATTCTCTGAGTGGATTAGCGGAAGTTCAGCGTGCTGGTCAGAACGACTGGGTGTTTTGCAAAGTTAATCAGAAACTGTTTAATAATGATGCGTTTCGTGTTCTTGACAAAGGACATGCACGACTCCGGTGGCCCGATGGAAGTGTTGCGTATGTTCATAAAAACACTCAGATAGTTGTAAATTTGCTGCCAAGAAAGAACGGTTCCAGTCTTTCGCACACTAC
>JBNKZD010000144.1:0-73784 GCA_050301235.1 Chitinispirillaceae bacterium
GACTACCTGAATATTAACAGTTTTCTTTTCCCTCTCATTTAGTACAATGTTTGACTCTCTTCCAACAAGAATACTGTCGCTATATACATCTATTGAATACAATCCGGCAGGTAGACTGTCGAACATAAATTGACCACTGGATTTTATCATTTTCTGCGAGATTGTACCATTTGAATTCAAAACGAGTAAAACACTATCTTTATAAATATCATTGTTGTTCAATACCATGCCGGTAATCGATCCAGAACTAGATTCCATAGCCGTTCCTCCGGGAGGAACATTTGAACAAACCATCGCAATACAGATAAGTACAACCAGTAAAATAATTTTATACATACACTATACCTTTTTGGTGACCGGATAAGCATGAACTGCTATTTGATATACCCTTTCAGCAGCACCTTCATCTTTATGAACTATCGATATAATTTCTGACCGAAGTTGCTTGATCCTGTTTACGATTCTTTCCAACCCTTTTTGCGTGACACTGACAGTCAGAAGAGAACTGTCGTGTGTTCCAGGTTCATTTGCTTGAAGGATTTGGCGCAAGATTCCATGATTAGCACATTGGAATTGTCTCATACACTCATCTTTGACATTTTCTCCTGTGGATAACACTTTATCTGTAGGAACCCTATATCCTTTCTCGTTTTTCCGGATCAATTCAAGAAGTGATAATAAACTGGATCGATTCCTGAGCTTGCGTGGAAGTTATCCTTCCATATAAAAGATTAGAAAGCATTTCATAATCATCTTTACATTTGCATGTATCCAGAGTTGCCCGAACAACGGAATGCCACCACTCCTTGAAATATTGGAATGCCTCTTTCTCGATATGCTTTTTGGGTGTATTGTTCATTTCAACAATCTGTTCAAACCAGAACTCTTTTTCATGAAAAGTTGCCGGCTGACCATACCCTACCAATGCTCTGAAATATTTTGCTTCTCTACCCTCTATACTTAAAAGCTCGGTCAGCCTTTCCAGAACACCAGGACCAATAAGTTTGCGACCCATCTCTATATCATTAAAAAAAGGTTTTTCTAGCCGAGCATATGACAAAGATACTCATGGGTCAAACCAGGATTGCGTTTTTTCTCTTCCTTACGCCAATCACTAAGGTATTTTTTATAATCGATATATTCGTATATATTCAAAGTCATCCTGAGAAATCCTTAACTAGTTAAGAAATAACCCAACTGGAATGAGAATATAATATAAAACTTCATTTAATAAAAAATCAGAAAGCACATTCTCAAATGTTGAGGTCATAACTTTCTTTTGCATATAAAGGAACTCAGTGTTTCTCATTGTAAAACACTAAGTTCTTTTTTTAAATTAGATCTATCGATTAATACATTCTATAACAGGGGGCATTTCCTATATCCATATAGTAAAAACGATCAATATCAGCAGAAACAGAGCGTTCTTGTGAATAAGAATCTCTAAGCGTATAATTGCCGTTAATTCCTACCCAGATTTTAAAGTATTTATCATTAAATTCACTGCATACAACCTTATTTGAAAAAATAGATACATCACAGCACAATTCAGGTGAACGGGCGTGCAATGTCCATCGGGTTTCATCTGTAGTTGTATATACCTTTTGGTTGGGACCGGCAATAATTGCAGCTGAATTTCCATTGTACGGATATGCAGCTACCGCACCAGCGCTTATTATTAAATTACTTGGAGTTAAATTCACCCAGGCAGGATTCAGCTTTGGACGGTACTTCCAAATCTGATATTTACCATTTGCAGCCCTGCTAACAACCCAAACAATGTCATCAAAACTCACCCTGCCAACACTTACATCTATAAGTTCTATTTGATTTGGTGGATTAGGAATATTACCCCATGATGTGCCTGTTCCCCACCAAATCTGATTTTCCGCATTGATATGATAACATCTACCATTGGCGGAAACAGCAATCCTTTTCCCAAAGTGACCGGTAGGTGTCCATGTTTGCGTACTATTGTTGTATAAATAGATTCGATAATTTGGACTTGTGCCGACTTTTTCGAAACTCAAACCCCAAATATTACTTCCCAACGCGGCAATATCCTGCATTTTCATATCAGAGAGGTAAGCAGTTTTCTGTGCAACATCGTTGTCCACAACTGATATCGGTGAGCTCTGGTTCGAACATCCAACGAGTCCAATTACAGTTACTGCAGATATCAACGTACTGATTTTTTTAAACATATAATATCCTTTTCATAAAAGTATGTGAAGTATTATTAATTAACAGTTTAGCTGGCCGGCTATCCTTTATATCAATTTACTTAGATATAATAAGTTCATCCTGTTATTGCATACGATTTTTCGCAAAACCAAGGGAACAAAGTCCCGTTAAACTATTAGTAATTTTCAACGATCTGGGCATCCATTCCCATCGGATTATTACAACCGCTATAAAGAAAAGAAGATACTATACTTCGGGAGCAATATTTTTAAAACATGTCCACAAGATTTGGGGACAAACAGTTTTGAAAACCGAAGAGTTCAGGTAAAAGAAATTTTTTGAATATATAGTGCCAACGGTACAATTTTCCTGAACTATATTCTAATGATAGATGGTATCTCTATTTTCTGTAAAATGAACAATTTTCATTGATGGCAAGCTGGGAGTAAAAGCACACAGCTGGAAACGCTTGTCCAGCCATAAAAACAGGCGGGGGACGATTAATATTTCGTCGGCTACAAAGGCATTCTTTGAGATCAAGTCTAATAGGTTAGAGAGCATTTATCTCATATTCTGTATACACAGTTTTATTTTCTTTCGGTTGTAGTTCTATTGTAAAATAAAACGTAGCGCCTTCACCAACAAAACTCTCAGCCCAGATTTTTCCATTGTGGCGATGAATAATTTTTTTAACAGTAGCAAGTCCAATACCGGTTCCCGGAAAATTATTTTCTGAATGAAAACGCTGGAACGGCTCAAAAAGTTTACCCACATGTTTCATATTAAACCCGTCCCCATTATCTCGGATGAAAAACACTTTTTCATTTCCCATTATAAATGATCCCATCTCTATCCGTGCCTGGGATTTTTTACTTGTGTATTTCCAGGCATTTTCAAGAAGATTTGTAAGAGCGATATGTATCAGTCGAGCGTCTGCATACGCGGTCAGTTCAGGATCAATCAAGATTTCTACTTCTCTTTCAGGATTGGCCTGCTTCAATTCATAAAAAACGGAATTAATAATTGGAACAAGATCAATATGGTGACAGTTCATCGATTCACGTGTTAATCGTGCAAGACTCAGCATGCCATCAATTATTTGTGCCATTTTATCTGTCGATGCCGATATTTTTCTGAAAAATTCAGCTACATCTCCGGAGAGCTCATCTGAGTATTTTTCAAGCGCCACCAGACTTAAACACTTAATCGAATTTAGTTGAGAACGAAGATCATGAGAAACAGAGTAGGAGAAGGACTCCAGCTCCTTATTGATTTCATTGAGCTCTTCAGTGCGTCGTTTAAGTGCAAGTTCAGCTTCTTTTCTTTCAGAGATATCACTTGAAGTACCAAACCATTCGTAAATGTTACCTTGATCATCAATCAATGGTACTACCTGGGAATACGCCCAACCTACAGAACCATCTGATTTGAAAACACGATGCTCCAACTTTAATACTTTTCGGGTTGTTGTTGCCTCATTAATAGCTTTAGTAACGCGTTGCTGCTCCTCGTGAGGAATAAATTTCTGAGGCCAATTATTATCGGCAGTATCAGTTTCTTTAAGTAAACCATTGGAACGTAATTGTCTCATTATGTGCCAGTCAGGGCTCATGCAAAATACAATGTTCGAGCAGGTAACAACCAGCGCTCTAAATCGATCCTCACTGCAGCGAAAGTCAGATACTAACTGCTGCTCATTCTCTTTGCGAACTGTTATATCTTCTAAAATAGTCCCAAATCGCCCCGGTGTTGTCTGAAATGCTGTGACACGAAACCATTTATTCAGTACTTTACAAAACTCCTCGAGGCAAACCTGCTCACCGAAAAGAGCTGCTTGTCCATACTTGCCGATCCAATCAACCGGATCATTTTCAATGCCTGGAAGCACTTCGCGCACTGTTTTTCCTATTATTGCAGTTGCTTTAAGTCCAGTCATCCGTTCGAAGGATTGATTTACATTAACAAACCGGTAATCAAATGCATTCCCCTGATCATCAGTAACAATCTCGTGAAAGCCAATTCCATTAAACGTATTAGTGAATAGAAACCGAAACATCTCTTCACTTTGTCGCAGAGCCTCTTTAGATAAATTCCAACCGATAAGCGCATCCTCAAGAGATATTCCATTTATTCTGGAGGCCCGAAAAGATTGTAATACTGCTGACAACATATACGGTCCGCTCAGAAACTGCGCAGAACGGCCAAGCCAGCTGACAACACCTCCATGAACGGTTTCTAACATCACACCAAAAAGTCCGACTTCTATAAGCACCAAAGCAAGGGCATACCAGTGTATAAATGGACCGAACTTTTGACTATACCGCAACATCATCACAGTTGTTACGAGGTACATCAATATAGACATGTGCAAAACGAGCTGTCGTAAAGGGGTTCCCCCGTTTTGTTGAATGAAAAATGGAGGAATCCATTCATTATAGGTTGATATCGAAATGAGTCCAGAAATTAACAGCACTATAAAAAAGGCAACAGCGAGGAATGCTGCTCTGTTAGTAGGAATGTTTCCGGGTCGGATCAGAAAAATAATTCCTATTAAATGAAGAACAGCAGATAACAGGATTGTACAGTTATGAATAGTAATTGTGATATTGTCAAATCTGGCATTGGATTCACCGGCAATACCTGTTATCACTCCGACAAGTCCGGCAACTCCCCAGGCTAAAACTCCGGATGCAAGCAGTAGTAATCCGGAAGAACCCTTCATGAGAAAGATTCGGGAAAGAAGATAGACAATTAATGCAGATATACAGAATGAACATACAAAATTCATTATAAGCAGAATAGCTGCGTTTTCATATGATTTTCCGGAACCGAAATAAAAAACAACAGGTATTGCAGTAAGTAACAGAAAAATTGGTACCAATGCAAACCGTCTATGAAGTGGATGGGGTTTCACTGAGACTGATGCATCCTGAAAGTATGTGATTGTTTTATGAAATCAGGATGATCGTTGCAGTTGTATACTTAAACGATCTTCCCTTTGCTGCATATATTCTCTTTCTATGTACGGTATTCTGCATTGATTTTAACATATTCATAAGTCAGATCACAGGTATGGGCAATCGCTGAACCGTTCCCCATTCCCAGATCGATCTCTATAATAACTACTTTTTCGTTCATTTTCTCATGAAGTACCTTTTCGTCAAAGTGTACCGGTTGAAGATTTCTGAAAACGGTTACACCGCAGAGGTTGATAGTCATTGTCTCATGGGAAAACTCAGCTCCGGAATAGCCGACTGCACAGGCGATTCGACCCCAGTTTGGATCGTTACCGAAAAGTGCGCATTTTGTAAGATTCGATCCGGCAACTGACTTGGCTGCCTTTTTAGCATCAGATTCAGATACAGCTCCTTTCACCTGAATTTCAACTCTTTTTGTAGCCCCTTCACCATCAGCGGCTATCATTTTGCAAAGGTCACTGCAGGTTGAATATAGTGCGTTCTCAAATGCTTCAAGTTCATCCTTTTGAGAAACAACAATTCCCGATGCACCATTAGCAAGAACAAGAACCATATCGTTGGTTGAAGTATCACCATCAACGGTGAGATTATTAAATGTGCGATCAATCACTCTCTTAACTATCGGATTTAAAAACTCAGCAGGAATTGATACATCGGAAGTAATAAATCCAAGCATAGTAGCCATATTGGGGTGAATCATACCCGACCCCTTGCAACAGCCGCCAACATAATAGGTACCAGCCTTCGTAGTGACTTTCACCGCCGATTCTTTTTTGACCAGATCTGTTGTCATTATAGCTGTTGCAAAAGATTCACCGCCATTATCATTTAATTCTTTTTTAACTTCTGGGAGAGCTTTTTCGATTTTGTCCATCGGGAGGAATTTGCCAATTACTCCGGTTGAAGCCATCAGTACACTATCCGATGAAATGCCACAAACTTTTGAGGTAAGAACTGCAGTCATCGCGTTGTCATGTTCACCCCGCTCACCTGTACATGCATTAGCACAGCCACTGTTACAAATGACCGCACGGATCTCCGATGATGGAAGGTGCTCTGAACACCAGTCTACACTTGATGCCCGTATAGCATTTCTGGTGAACGCACCTGCAGCTGCACAAGGTGTGTCGCTTAACAGTAGTCCAAGGTCTGATTTATCTGCTATTTTAATTCCAGCTTTCACTCCTGCCGCCTTGAAACCTTTTGCGGTAGTAACGCCACCTGTAATTTTTTCGAATGAAACGGATGCACTCATCGACCGATCTCCTTAAATATTTGTTGAAACAAGTTTAAAAAATAGCTATTCTCACTTGAATAAGAAAGACTTTAGCAATTTTTCAATACAGGTATCATTCAGAATTCAACATTTTTCCCGATGACATCTTGAAGAATCCAGGTTATCAGGTTATTTTTCTTATAAGGGTTGTTTTCAATGCCCTGCCCAGATTTTTCACATTCTCTCAAAGGTGGCCTCTCGTATGAAATTCAAAACAGGTGCTCTGGTAGTACTGTTCTCTGTCATCACTGTGCTCTTTGCCAAACAGGATGAAATTATCCAATTCAGTGCAAAAACGTTGAGTGTATCATTTAAGAAGTGGAATGATTCGATTCCTGAAGACCGGATTTATGTTCAGTCAGACAAACCGTTCTACAATCCCGGGGAAACAATCTGGTTTTCAGTTTTTATCCGTGATGCAGCTACTTTTAAAGCTTCAACAAAAAGTGACATCGTGTATGCAGAGCTTATCAACCCAAAGGGCAGTGTTGAAAAGATGCTTACTCTGATCGCAAAAAAAGGTATTGCGAGTGGAGATTTTTCACTTGCGGATGATATTCCAGGCGGAATTTACACATTGAAAGCGCACTCCAGCTGGCAGAAAAATGATCCCGATCCGGCATTTTTTATTAAAGAGATTCAGGTTCAGGATGTTGTGCTTCCACGATTGAAAATGAAACTTGACTTTGAAAAGAAAGCGTATGGGCCTGGAGCGCATGCAGCAGCGGACCTTTCTCTAACTACTAATGAGAATAAGCCGCTTGGTACCTTTCCTGTTACTTTCACGGTCAGTGTTGCGGGGGCTCAGATTTTTCAGGGTTCTGCCAAAACCGATGGAGCAGGAAAGGTTAAAATCGCGTTTGACCTTCCTAAAAAACTCATTAGTTCGGATGGTCTTTTAAATGTTCTTATTGATTATGATGGACAAACAGAGTCTATCTCACGTTCAATTCCAATTGTTCTTAACAAAATCGCTCTGTCGTTTTTCCCTGAAGGTGGAGATCTTGTGAGTGGACTGAAGTCGGCTGTTGCGTTTAAAGCAGTAAATGAATTTGGAAAAGCTGCAGATATAGAGGGTACAATTATTGATAATGACAGCAATAAAATTGAAACGTTTCAGAGTTTTCATATGGGTATGGGTGGATTTACATTTGAACCTCGTGAAGGGAAAACCTATATGGCGCGGATCACAAAACCCTCAGGAATAACTGAGCTGTATCCACTGCCTGAGGCGATGCCTCAGGGATATGTTCTGAATGTTAATGCTGTAGAAAAAAATGTACTCAAACTTGCAATCGGGTCTACCCGTGAAGAGAAACTTCTGGTGTTTCTGCAGATCAGAGGTAAAGAGTACTATTCAAAAGAGATTAATGCCAAAAAAGGGATAAATGATATAACTGTCGATATCACAAAATGTCCAATAGGTGTTGCACAAATTACTCTTTTTGATTCCAAAGGTATTGAACGTGCCGAGAGACTTGTATTTGTGAATAAACATCGAAAAGCATCAGTGACAATAAAAACCGATAAACAAAAGTACATGCCCCGCGAGAAAGTGAAGCTGACCATTACTGCAAGTGATGAAACCGGGATGCGAATGCCGGGGAATTTTGCTCTTGCAGTTACGGATGATCAGTTGCTCAGTTTTGCTGACGATAAATCTTCAACGATTCTTTCCCACATGCTTGCCGAATCGGACATAAAAGGAAAAGTAGAAGAACCACGTTTTTATTTCGATCCTAAAGAGCAGAAAGCAGATAAGGCGCTGGATTATTTGCTTATGACTAACGGGTGGCGCCGTTTTACATGGAAGCAGATTATTGAAGAAGAGATACCTGCAGTAAATAATCCTTCAGAAAGGGCAATTATTGCTGGTAAGGTAATGGAAGGATCGACATCTAAACCTGTTTCGGGCGCTGTAGTAAAGGTTGTCGGAACCAAATCTCAGACAAAAACTGATAGCAGCGGAGCTTTTTCATTTAAGAATATTGACTTGTATGAAAGTGTAACCATTGAAGCTACACATGGAAAAATGAATACACTGGTTTCTGTTGGTCAATATACATCATCACTGGAATTGTGGTTATATGAAAACCGGCCAATAGCATTTGGAATGGCTCGTGGAATGGGCGGAGGTGAATTATTAGAGGATGCAGTACCAATGCCTGCTATGGCGGCTGAAATGGTGAAAGCTGAACCAGCTCGAGAATTAGAAGGAAAAAAGGGCATGCCTATGCATGCAAAGAGACTCTTCCAAGCGAAGGTAAAAAAGCCCGCCCCCGCACAACCTGCAATGCCAAAACCTGCAGATGCTAAAGTGTTGATGAAAAAAAGAGCTGCAATGGCTGATCAAGATCTTCGTAAGAATAAAGAGGAAAGGTTTGCTCCACCACCTCCACCAGTGGAACCAGCCGTTTCCTACTACAGAGCACGCGAATATGCATTTCCCGATTATAAAGGTCAGCAACAATCCCCGGTTCGCACCGATTTCCGTTCTACCATTTTCTGGAAAGGAGATGTTGAACTTAAAAATAACGGTACTGCGGTTGTGGAGTTTTATACCAGTGATGCCATTACATCGTTCCGTGCTGTTACGGAGGGTTTCACCACTGAAGGTTCTATCGGAAGAGCTGAAGAGGTGTTTTATTCGCAGCTTCCATTCAGTATCAGTGCCAAAATCCCACCGGTTGTCTTAACGGGCGACACAATGGATCTTTCGCTAATTATAAAGAATACAACAACTTCAATTTTAAAAGGAGATCTTTCCTATTCCATACCTTCTGGTTTAAAGCTGATTAACTCTGTAAACAAGAACAGAACAATTGCAGCATCAGGAACAGAAACAGTGCCAGTAAAACTTCTGGTTGAATCACGAAACGATTCCGCTAACATCTCATTTACATTTGATGCAAATAGTCTTTCTGATGCATTTACCACTCCTGTAAAAATTAAACCTCAAGGATTTCCAGTAGACTTGTCGTTTTCGGGTAGTGAACTGAAAGATAAATTTACGGTCGATATTACAAGCCCTGTAAAAAATTCCATTACAGCGACACTCAGGGCATATCCATCAGCAGTCAGCGATCTGCTCACCGGTATCGAATCGATTCTTCAGGAACCCAACGGCTGTTTCGAGCAAACCTCCATGACCTCGTATCCAAACGCACTGGTGCTATCCTATCTGAAAAGTATCGATAAACCGGATCCGGATATTGTGAAGCGTGCCGAAGATCTGCTTCATAAGGGGTACAACCGGCTCACGACTTTTGAAACAAAAGAGAAAGGGTATGAATGGTTCGGTGGAGTACCTGCACATGAGGCACTCACTGCGTATGGCTTGATGCAGTTTCATGATATGAACCAGATTGGTGATGTCGCTGATAAAGCGATGATCGATCGCACTGCAAAATGGATCATGAGTCGCCGTGACAATAAGGGTGGTTTCCAGCGCAATCCGCAGGCACTGGATTCCTATGGTGGCGCAGATCAGGATATTACCAATGCCTATATTGTGTATGCACTTGCTGAAGCAGGAAGACGTGATATTCAGAAGGAACTTGATGCATCCGTAAAAAGCGCTCAGGAATCGAAAGACCCCTATGTTCTTGCACTTGTGGCGAATGCACTGTTCTGCTTTGCTGATGTTCAACGCGGCAATGAGATGCTTAAAATATTGATGAGTAAACAGGATAAGGATGGCTCATGGTCCGGAACGCGTCACTCAATCACACGTTCTGAAGGGATCGGGCTGAAACTGGAAACAACCTCTCTTGTGTGTCTTGCAATAATGAGCAGCAAAAAGGGAGATAACAACGCACTTGTGAATGGCATGAAATTCATCGTCGGATCACGTTCAGGAAACGGCGGGTTCGGTTCAACTCAATCAACAATCATGTCGCTCAAAGCTCTGACAAAATATGCGCAATTTGCAAGAAAGACTGATGCGCCGGGAACGATTATTCTATCGGTAAATGATAAAGATGTAGCAAAAAAGAGCTATAAAGCCGGCGAAAAAGAAGCAATCGTTATCGATTCATTAGAAAAATTTGTGAAAGAGGGATCTTCAACGATTGCGATCCGGTATGAAGGAACAAAAAGCGCATTACCTTATTCGCTCTCTGTTTCCTACAACACCTGGCAGCCGGTTTCATCGCAGCATTGCAAAGTTGAACTGAAAACAACAATCAGTGCAACAAAGGTCAAAATCGGCCAGACCGTAAGAATAAGTGCAGTTCTTTCAAATGGCACTGATAAGGGTCTTCCAATGACTCTCGCAATTATCGGAATCCCTGCAGGACTCAGCCCGCAGCCCTGGCAGCTGAAAGAGTTACAGGAAAAAAAAGTAGTCGATTTTTACGAAGTAAACGGATCAGAAGTAGTTTTCTACTATCGCCAGATGAAACCCTCTGAAGAACGCACTATCAACCTTGACTGTAAAGCAGAAGTTGCAGGAACTTTCATACCGGTTGCTTCACGGGCATATCTCTACTATACCAATGAAGATAAGATGTGGGTTGGGATGAAATCAGTGCAGGTTGAGAGGTAGAAAACAAACCCATCTTAAATGCGCATAGTAATTGAGATGGGTTATTGACTTAAGAATAAGCCCGAATTCAGACATAGAATAATTGGATTTTCAATGGACGATTACATTATTCGCAATGCATTAGTTTCAGAAGCAGAAATTCTGCCTGAATACCAATGCTATTACATACTTCAAGGCAAGGGTCAAGTGATAATAGATGACGAAGAACAAGAGCTTCTGGCTGGAGATGCGGTGTTAATCCCGGCAAATGCGATGCATGGGATCAAAAATATTGGTGAGATTACTCTGAAATATTTGACAGCTAACAAGGCATTTGGGATTAAGAGGGAAAGTGAGATATGGCCTTCCGAATGGACCGATTTAAAAAATTCTCTACATTAATTATAAGTAATATTGGCAAATGTAAGTTAGAGAATGGAGGAAAAAGGCAATATCGAATATCGAACTCCGAATTACGAATATCAAAGTAAAAAAAAAGCCACTTTGTTCTCATACTTCGATATTCAGGTTTCGTTATTCGCCATTCGATATTTCTTTAATCAGTATCAATTAACACCTGCGATCACCGAACTCCATGGGTATGGGGAAACCATACGTGTGCCGGACCACTGAACTCGCACTCCGCATACCCGCGCCAGTCAATATTAAAATAATTAAGACAAAGGGAAATATCACGATTCGCCCAATTCTAAAACTTTTTTTTCCTGGAAATAAACTCAACGGGGTTATACCAATGGGCAATTCGCTCATCATAGCCCGCAATAAGAGCATTTCTTATTGAAGCCTTCTCTATGCCCAGATGAAGATGTGACCGGTATCCTCCATTTTCAAGAGTAAATGAAGGTCCGATCTCGCCAATCTTATCACCTGCTTGCAGTAATTTTCCGACAGTTACATCCAGATTACTGGATAAGTGGCCATAATAGGTACACACTATTTGACTGTCAGGGAGCATACTTTCAACACACACCAGGCACCCCCAGGACTCTTCATGCTGAATCAAAACAACTCTACCATCCATTATCGAATGCACAGGCATACCATCAAACAGCCATCCTGAATCTTCCCCTACATGACACACTCCGGGAAGACCAAAAGAGGCAAATGGTTGCTTAACCTTCCCATATATTGATCGACACTTTTTGTACTGCATATGTGGGCAAATGATTTTACTTGCCCCTGGAATATAATATGAACTTGTTGTGTCAATCTTTTTACGGGCAGTCAGAGTATATTCGTTGGAGGTTTTGTCAGAAGGATATGTTTTGATCTTTCTCAGAACGATTGAATCTATCAATGGTAAATAGGAAAACTTTGTTCGCCGCTCACCATTTGCACGGGAAATCGCGGTTTCTAAAGTTTTACGCACGTATGCATTTTTCTCTGATGAGAGTAGATCTTTCAGAAGCTGAATTTTAGAACTGTCGCTTAATTTACCCAAAGCATTGGCTAAATATTCACGAACCAGATCATTTTTTTCTGATTTCCAGTAGTTATACAAATCACTAAATTTCCTTGTGTTTCCTGTTTCTCCAATTACGTAAATAGATGAGAGTTTAAAGAATGGATGAACATCTTGTGAATTGAGGATACTAAAGTATAACGGTAACAATGTTGGGACACGACATCTGAATAAAATATCGAAGTACTGATTGAACTTAATGCTGTCATACCCATAACGTTCAAAGTCTGTTTTGAAACGCAGTTCTTTGACATCATTATTGCAGATTGTAACCCAAAGCAACGAATCATGAATTCCTAAAGGATCAATATAAAGAACATTCTTTGAGTAATCCGGTTCTTTCGCGCAATTGACATATAGCAACATATAATACAGTGACATGAGTATACTAAGAATTTTTAAACTCTTCAGCAAATCGGGTATTCTGCCCCTTACATTTATCAATTTGAGACTCGTTTCTTTAAGCGCTTATATGTTTGAATAAATTATTTCGAACTTTACGTAACAAAGATTTACCTAAAAAACGTTATACTTAATTCAACAACGTTAGTATTACAGTTCCGGTCGTCGAGCGGAGTCGAGACGGCGCATTTTAAGCAAATCACGCTTGTCATTTCGACTCCGCTCAATGACCTTTTTGATGCGCCTTTGGCATTTTAACGTAGTAGAATTAATAACTTAGCTGCATTCTTTAACCGTAAAATGCACAAAGAACGCAGAGGACCACAGAGAGAAATACTGAAACAAACTATAAATCTCAACAGTCGAAGGTACACTATATGAAAATACATTTTATAGGATTACTCAGGGCCACAATCTCATCATTTCTGATATTTATTCTTATTGATGCAACATTCGAATTCATCCTGTTCAAGAGTGCCGGCATTTCACTATTGAGCAGTTTTGAACAGACACACAATCGACATTATGGTATCCAATTTTACCTTTTTAACTCAATTCTGTTTGCACTGGAGATGCTGCTGGTCATGCTCTCTAAATAAATATAGTCAGTGTGCCCTGAACTTCAGTTCAGGTTCCAAACAGATAAAGGGAACCTTAATCGCAGAACGAAAATGGCATCCGATACACTGGATTATGCGATCCGTGAAGGCGAAGCAGAGTCCTTTTGTTTTGCTTTGCGGGTGAACCTCATCCCCCAGCCTCTTCTCCCTGCGGAGAAAAGGAGCGATTGTAAACGCATAAGGCTCATTATTAGCATGGGTATACCGCGCGAACTACTGAAGACACTACTTTTATCTCTTTGGCCCAAGTCGATCTCTTTTTAGCTGGTGTACTTTTTGCTTCATGGGTAATCAACGTCGACTTTTATATAGTGGATATTTTAATGCACTTACTATTGATTAATCCCTGCAATCCATTGGTCAGTACTGTCAAATCTTGCGAAAATCGCTGGAATAAATATGTTGTGTGGAAACCACTGGGTCTTCTGGTGATCGCCGGTCTCACTCCTGAGGATTGGGAGATCTCAATAATCGATGAAAATATAACTGTTCCGGACTACGAAAAACTGGTTCGTCCTGACCTTGTCGGTATTACAGCTTTTACCTCGCAGGCGCCCAGAGCTTATGAGATTGCAGCCGCTTTCCGTCACCGTAAAGTGCCGGTGGTCATGGGTGGTATTCACTCAAGCATGTGTACAGATGAAGCTATGCAACGGGTTGATGCTGTTGTCAAAGGTGAAGCAGAGAGTGTCTGGGCAGAAGTGATCAAAGATTTTTGTAATGGTACACTGAAAGATCTTTACGAAGGGGTAAGGCTACCTGACCTTGCTTCAGTACCCATTGCGCGACACGATTTACTGTCGAAAGGATACCATTTCGGCTCGATACAGATATCACGTGGTTGTCCGCTTGCCTGCAGCTTTTGCAGTGTCACAGCTTTCAATGGCGGAAGGTTCAGACGTCGACCGGTCAATAATGTCATTCAGGAATTGCGCCTGATTCAGGAAAAGGATGTTCTTATCGTGGATGACAATCTTATCGGAACACGTGAAGAAGACATAAAGTACACAAAAACACTTCTGCATGAAATGATAAAAGCGAAATTGCGTAAACGATGGATTGCACAGGTAACAATCAATGTAGTAGATGACGAAGAACTACTTATGCTGGCCAGAAAAGCAGGATGTGTGGGTGTTTTTATCGGGTTCGAATCCATTTCTGCAGAAGGGCTCTCGGAGGTAAGCAAGAAGTTTACCGTACGTCACGCCCGGGAAATGAGAGACTCTGTGTGCCAAATTCAGAAACAAGGTATCAGCGTACTCGGTTCATTTATTCTCGGACTTGACATCGATGGAAAAGGCTGCGGTAAACAAATCGCTTCGACAGCCCGGGCTTACGGGTTGGATGTTCTCAATGTAATGGTGTTGACACCGCTGCCGGGTACACGCCTGTGGAAAACCATGGAAGCAGAGAACCGGTTAATCGAGGGAAATTTTCCACGCGACTGGAAATACTTTACGCTTACCTTTCCGGTTGCCCGTTATAAAAACCTGTCCTGGAAAGAGATTGTCACCGAAAGGGAATGCAGCTACCGCGAATTTTATTCTTACTGGAATATTCTAAACCGGGTGATTCGCAGTTTACTGTACCGGGGGAAAGCATCTGTGGTGCTGATAAGTAATCTTGTTTTTCGAACAAACACCCTGCGTCTGGATCGTCGGTCTTATGCTGACTACGATATGACAATGGACAGGGGGCCACTATGCAAATTGGAATAAAATGGTATTGACAACATTATGTCTAAAAAAACAATGACAATAAAAGGTAATCCTATTTCACCTGGGTTAGCTGAAGGAACAATACATTTACACCGGACATTGCTTGGTCCTATAGATGCAGCGATCAATAGCGATAGAAAACATAATGTCGAAGAAGAACTTGGGAACCTCGATACAGCAACTTCTAAAATCACCGACGATCTCTTGACGCTAGCCTTACATGTGGAAAAGGAGATCGATACGAGGTTATCAAAAGTCTTCGAGGTTCATCAGCTCATATTACACGATGCATCTTTGAAAAAAGAATTACGACAGGAGATTGTGGACAATCTGGTAAGTGCCGGAAGTGCCGTGAAGACAGTCTTTTTGCGTTGGGAAAAACGGTTCATGATGATGGAATCCCAGATTTCCAGAAGTAAAAGCGAAGACTTCCGGGATATCGAAATCCGCTTGAGAAATGCTCTTGCAGGGATCACTGTTCACCCTCTGGAACAAATCCCTTACGGCTGTATACTTGCAACTTCTCGCCTACTGCCATCAGATACCGTTTTTCTTGTTGGCCGTTCGACTGCAGCGGTTCTTCTTGAGTATGGCAGTATGGGTTCTCATGCAGCCCTGTTTGCACGCGAACTAGGCTTGCCTTGTATTTCAGGAATTACCAACCTGCAAACGACTCTTCCCGATGATGTCTTTTGCTTTGTTGATGCAGATACGGGAGTAATTACTATCCGTCCTGATGAGGAACAGATTACTGTTTTTCGAAAAAAGGTTGGTCTGAAAAATCGTTTAATGAAAGAAGCTCGAGAAGAAGCTCTGGCACCAGCTGTGACAAAGAATGGTATCAGAATCAATGTGCTGGCCAATGTGGGGGGAGAAGATGATACCAGCTTGGCAATAGCAAACGGGGCCGAGGGGGTTGGATTGTACCGTATGGAACAGACCTACCTGGGGAGCATTGCCCCACCCAGTACCGGTGAACTTCTCGAAGTGATGCGCCAGACCCTAAGGCCAGCCGCAGGTCGTGATGTTTGTGTAAGACTCCTTGACATTGGTGCTGATAAACCCATGCCTTATATGGAATTCATGGCAGAAAGCAATCCATCACTCGGTCGTAGAGGTATCCGCCTGCTCAGGGAATATCCCCAGTTACTCACAACTCATCTGCAGGCCGTATTAAAACTTTCACAGGAATTCAATGTTTCTGTTCTGGTTCCCATGGTGACAATTTCGGATGATGTAGTTGTAGTGAAGAACTTTCTCAGTCAACTTGCATCCCAACTTTCGATCTCTCCTCTCCCGAAGCTTGGTGCAATGATTGAAACACCTGCCGCAGCCCTTTCGGCTCGCGAGATTGCAGAACACGTAGATTTTTTGAGTTTCGGCACCAACGATCTTACACAGTATGCATTTGCTGCTGACCGGGAGAATGCGGCGGTGGAGAAGTATTTCGATGATTCATCGGATGTCATTTTCAGAATGTTGAAGATAGTCCATGATGATGTGCCGGAAATGCCCCTTTCCATTTGTGGTGAACTCGGGGGGCGGCCGGAGTATATAGTCAGGCTTCTGAAATGCGGGATTACAACATTCAGCGTTGCTCCGCCATTAGTACCTATTATCAAGGATACAATTCGGAAAACCATTGTCTGATGATATTTTAACACCTTTACTGAAGAGTGAAGAAAAAAGTTGCCCCTTTACCCACTTCGCCCTCAGCCCAGATCCGTCCGCCATGACGGCTGATCACCCGTTGTACTATCGCTAAACCAATACCGGTACCGGTGAACTCCTGTTCCGCGTGGAGACGCTGAAAAGGTTTGAATAGTTTACTGAGGTGTTTCAATGGAAATCCCGCTCCGTTATCACGAACAAAGAATACTGTTTCTGTACCCTTTATAAACTGTCCAACCTCAATGCGAGGCCGCAGTGTTTTAGAGGTGTATTTCCAGGCATTGCTTAAGAGATTGGTAAGTCCGATTTTCAAAAGTTTTTCATCACCACGTGCCAGAATATTACTTTGAATGCTGATATCAACCTGACGATATGGCTGTGAATTTCGGAGCTCGTCAATAATAACAATAGATAGTGCACTCAGATCAACCTTTTGTATGATCATCTCTTTTCTGGAGATTTTGGATAGACTCAGCATATCTTCAATCAGCCTGCTCATCTGGTCGGTGCTTTTTATAATGTGAACAAGGTAGTCACGACCGTTTTGGTCGAGTTTGTCATTATAGTCTTCAATAAGTATCGAGGTAAAACCTTTCATGGTAGCCAGCGGCGTGCGAAGATCGTGGGAGATTGAATAGGAAAATGCCTGTAATTCTTCATTTGCAGCGCGCAGTGCTATTTCCACTTCAGCGCGCCGTCGAAGCTCCTGTTCAACCCGGTACTGAGTTTCGCGGGACCGAAGACTCGCCCGCACAGCCGCTATAAGAGTACGGGTAAGAACTGGTCGTTCCAGTACGGTCACATTCAACGATTGGTGGTTACCTGCCATTAATGCCCAGGCCTTGTCTGGGTCACTTCCTGCTCTGGCCATTATAATAAATGGGAAATCAGACCACTCCGGCTGCTGTTGGACTGTTTGAGTAAGTCGTTCATGATTGATGGGTGAAAGAGCTTCTTCAGCAATAATTGCCGTCCCGGCCCCCTTATCGATGCCATCACAAAACTGTTCCATACTTTCGCACACAAACGGTGAGAGACCTTCTTTAGAAAGCACATCGCTCAGGACAACCGTATCTTCACCAGTGGGAGCGAATATCAGCACTCTGTACTTGTCCACTGCAGCTTTCATATCAAGGCCACCCTTTACGGCATTATATCTTTGCACTCACATACCGGGGAACGCCGGTTGCGATACCTTCAAACTCATATAGAACCGGGCCGATATGAAGTCCCGTTGAATCCATAGTCAGTTCACGTATGGTACTCTCATGATAACCGCTTCTCAGCTTGAGTACCATCAGCGACTTGTGTATCTGCCCCCGATGCTCATAAAAAGCAAGATTAATGACCGAATCGGATATATACGAAACATCGAAGGCTGATGGTGCATTAGTAAAACCAAGCCCCCCCTGCTGGTTCAGGGTAAGCAGTGTAACTACCCCTTGTAGACTGAGAAAGCTTGTAAGTTCATGAAGATGTACTGAAAGGAAACGTTCATCTGGAAGTGCATACGCATAACCGTTTATGCTATCAATGATTACCAGCGATATATTATTTTCGATCACCGCACCGGAAACCATGTTGCTGAATTCGCCCGCTGTAAGCTCGGCCGGATCAATCTGACTGATTGCAATTCGTCCATCGTCCATATAGGTTTTTATATCCATCCCCAGACCTATTGCCCGCTCGACAAGTGTCGAAACCCGTTCATCAAAACAGAAAATAAGCGAGTGTTCATTGCGCTGTGCTGCCGCAATTGCATACTGTGTTGCCAGAGATGTTTTGCCGGTGCCAGTCACACCCTGCACAAGAGTGACAGTTCCCCGTTCCAGACCACCATGCAAAAGGTGATCTATTTCGCTATTACCGATACTGATTGGCTCACGAGTAAACTGTCTGTGATGCTCAGAAGAGACAAGTCGGGGGAAAACTTTTAATCCGCCTCTGACAATAGTATAGTCGTGAAAACCGGAGACAAAAGAGTGACCGCGGAGCTTATCGATACGAAGACGACGGCGTTCGGGGCCATAGATTGGCTCAATCCGGCTCAATTCTATTTCACCATGCGCTATCGTTTTAAGCGGCGAATTGATTTCGACGATAGTATCGGTAATGATTGCTGTACGGTCATGCGATTCAAGAAAAGTTTTGAGTAACAAGAGCTGACTCTGATACCAGCGTAACTCTCCTGCGAGCAATCTGATTTCGCTGAGAGAATCAAAAACAACCCGTTGCGGATTATACTCCTCTATCATCCTGACTAACTTCTCCATTATTTGTGGCAATTCAACTTCGGCCGGATACAGCATGGTTTGCCCGGTACCTGTTTTCTCTGTATGATATAAAAGACGAGTTACAGTGATACCCTCAAGTGACCATCCGTGACTATGGGCAATCTGCCGGATTTCAACTTCTGATTCAGAAGTGCCAATATAAAGGCACTTTTCACCCATTTGAGCACCTTTTAAAAGAAATTGAAGCGAGAGGGTTGTTTTACCGCTACCACTTGCTCCATATATAGAATACATGTGATTACGCGGCAAACCACCGTTAAGGACTTTGTCAAGACCCGGTATACCCGACTCCATGTACTCTTTCATTTCTATCATAGTTTTTTCTACTCACTGAATGTGTAATTTTAGGCAGATACTGATTATGTCTGTTTTTGAAAAGAGTTAAAGGGATGTCCCCTGAACGAGGGACATCATGATTTTGCAGAAATTACTTACTCCGTATATATTCATACACCCCTAAATAGTGCCCACCGGGATCTTTCCATGAGTAGTCATATCGCATACAGTGTTTTATGAGGCTTCGAAAATCATCCGGGTAGGAGTACCATAGACCGATTGCACGTGAGAGGGCCGATTCCATTGCCGGAGGATCATTCTGGTAAAAAACGAATCCATTTCTTTTGTCAAATGGCATATCGGCATAGTCTTTATCAAATATTGTATCGACCAGTCCACCTACTGCTCTCACGATGGGAATGGTTCCATATTTCAGACCTATCATTTGTGTAAGTCCGCAGGGCTCATAATTGCTTGGGACAATGATTAAATCAGCCCCAGCATAAATCAGATGAGAAAGTTCTTCATTAAACCCCAGTTCGATATGACAATCAGGACTATCGTTAAGTTCTGCTTTGAGGTGAGCAAACTGCTGACTAATGCTATGCTCCGGACTTTGACCCAGTAAAACGAACTGAGCACCATGGTTCAAGGCGTAAAAGATTGCATGGCGGATCAGATGCACTCCTTTTTGCGCATCCAGTCTTCCTACATAAGCAACAATGGGCTTGTACTGCTTGCTAAGCCAGAACCGGTCGCGCAATGCTTCCTTATTGCCGTACTTTGCATCTATGTTGTTGATTGAGTATTTAACAGGTATGAAACGGTCAATTTCAGGATTCCAGACATCATAATCAACACCGTTGAGTATACCCCCATATTTTCCCTGGTGCACTTCAAGAGTGTGTTGCAAGCCAAAACCCTGATCTGTATGGCGCGCTTCCCATGCATGATGTGGGGACACTGTGGTAACAAAATTGGAGTAGACAATCCCACCCTTCATGAAGTTGACACCGTACGGGTTGAAATTGTCCCGGAGCTGCTCATAGGTAAAGTAGTAATCTGGTCTGTTAAGGCCTGTTGCAGAAAGGATGTCCCTTCCTCCCAACCCCTGATGCTTAAAATTGTGAATGGTATAACAGACCCGCAGGTAATCCATATTCTGATATTTGTAAATTTCATAGAGCATCACCGGAACAAGTCCGGTCTGCCAGTCATGACAATGAATAATATCAGGTCGTTTACCGGATTTAAACATGAATTCCAGTGCTGCTTTACTGAAAAAAGCAAAACGCATGAAATCATCGTTTGCCCCGTAGAAAGTATTGCGATTGAAAAAATTATCATTTGAGTGGGGTTCAATAAAATAACACCTGCGTCCGTGAACTTCTCCGTAATGTACTGTGCAGTGTATGGCAGCATTATACCAGGGTACCCACAAGTCGTACATCATGACACTCAGCCCCCAGATCTGATCGTAGCGAAGCATATCGTATTTAGGCAGAATAATCTCTACCGAATTGCCTCGAATTTCAAGCTCTCTGCTTAACCCATTGACAACGTCTGCAAGTCCGCCGACCTTGGCCACCGGAGCCAGCTCTGTGGTTATCTGGATAATATACATAAGGTGATTCCTTGGTTTTTTCCCGCAATTTTAAATGTAGTTGTTCAGTGCTAATATTCAGAAAACAGCAGAGGATTCCTCGCAAAAAGCTTACGGATTACATCTTAAGATACTAAAAGCAAAACCCGCTCCCGGTGGCACAAAAAAATACGACATTCAGGCATTTCCGGCTCACAATAATCATAACTTTGAGTCGAATAATTTTTACAATTTTCAAAGTTATTCAATAACATTCAGGAATTAATCAATGGAGTTCTGGGATATACTCGATAGTGAAGGGAAAAAAACCGGTAAAACTATTCAAAGGGGTACAAAGCTTCAACAAAACGAATATCACCTTGTTGTTCACATCTGGATAGTTGATTTTCATGGCAATATACTTATCCAAAAGAGGGCAAAGGATCTCGATTGGATGCCCGGGGTCTGGGCGGTTACCAGTGGCGCTGTGAAGAAAAACGAAACAAGTATTGATGCTGCGATTAGACAAACAGGTGAAGAACTCGGGCTTCATCTCAAGTCTTTCAATATTGTCAAATTGAGAAGTATTAAAATTAAAAATCAATTCACCGATATTTATCTTGTTCCAGGTTCCAGAGAAGATTTTCTGCCTGTAATTTTAGGTAAGCATGTAGCTGATGCATTCTGGACCAGCTGGCGTGGAATGACCGAGATGCAAAATAGAAATGAATTTGTGTATTATGAGTACCTTGATGAATTGAAGACTGCAATTTCACTCACCTCCACGGATCATTAATTTGTTATCGACATGTATCACTCCCTGAGTATATCGGGCAATGTCCTCGGCAACATCAAAAGCACTTCGGGTTGATACAGTTCCTGTCAGGCGAACACTTCCATTCCAGACCTCAACAGTGATCGAGTTAACATTTAGAGCTGCATTCCTGTTCAGCAATCCGGTGATATCCTGACCGATTCTTTCATCTTTAATGTCAACGGTAGGAATTACAACCAGCTTATTGATAATTGCAACTATTCCGCCGGCATTCTGCACGAGCTGTTCCGCTCTGAATTTTTTCCACAATGAATCAACAGAACCTTCAAGAAAAACCCTGCCTTCCTGAACAAATGTTACAATGCGTTCCAGAAAAATATCCGGATCACAAACCAGAGCACGCAGAACATTATCTCTGATTGCATCATCGGAAGGAATTTTGAATTCGGGTGGAAAATCTATTCTAAGTTGATTGTCGATTGCGGTAACTCCAAAAACCCCCCAGACATCCAATTCTGCGGCTTCCCGAGCCTGGTATGATTGAACACTTCCTGTCATCACCACCAGACCATCATCTATCTCGAATTTTATTTTATTTGCCTTCAATCGGGAATCTCTGATAAGATTTTCCTGAATATCATTTTTAATTTCTGAATTGCTTCTTGGCATATCCCCTCCATCATATAACGATGAAATGCGCAAAGGAAATGCCACTATGGTGTTACATTTATGTCTCGTAATAGTTCAATATTAAGAATTATAGTCTCAATACTGCGCATACAAAATCAACCCATTTTGAATGAATTCCAGTTTCAATCCAACGTTTTTCTGGAAATTAAGTATACAAAGCTATTGGCAATTCGCTAGTTGAATTGTATAATAAGAAAAACTTCTCAATAATTAATAAACAGGATTTTCTATGCTACACAACTTCAGTCTTGCAAAAAAGCTCTTAATCCCCCTGATAGTAGTAATTTCGGGATTTTCCTTTTATGGCTGGTATAGCTATCATGTCATTAATGAAATTAAAATAAACGGGATGACGTATAAAAAAATTGTTCTGGGAAAAGATCTTGTTGCTGATATTTTGCCACCACCAGAGTATGTTATAGAATCTTATTTGACAGCGATTGAATTAAAAGACAATATCAATAATGAAAAAAAGACACGTGAGCTGTCTGATTATCTGGTTAACAATCTCAAAAAGGCATATTTCGACAGGCATGAATTCTGGATAACTGATAAGTTGTACCTTCAGGCCGAAAAAGAACTGCAACATGAACTCTTTGAGAACAGTTTCAAACCTGTTGATCAATTTTACCAGATAATCGAGAAAAAATTTCTCCCTGCAATTACAGCCAAAAATGCTGATTTGGCAACTAAAATTTTAGATGACGAATTAAAGCCTCTATATGATCAGCACAGAGCAAGTATCAATAGTGCTGTTACAATGGCAAATACAGCAAATGCTTCGATTGAGAGATCTGTCGTAAAAGATATAAATGCTGGTTTCATCAAACTAATAGCAATATTTCTTTTTTCAGCAGCTGCAGGAATCATAACAATGTTAATGATAACCACTATGATTGTAAAAAATGTAAAATTGATAAAATCAAGAGTTCAGGATATTGCTGAAGGAGAAGGGGACCTTACCAGGCGGCTTCCTGTCGATAGTGAAGATGAAATTGGTGCAATAGCGGTTTACTTTAACACTTTTGTTAATAAACTGCAGGGAATTATAACTGGGTTTAAAAGCAATGCTATTAGTGTGGCAGCCTCTGCCACTGAACTTTCAGCTATCAGTGCACAAACCAGTCAGAATGTACAAACGATGTCAGAAAAAACCACTACAGTAGCAGCGGCAGTGGAACAAATGAGTGGCACCACTGGCATGGTTGCTGAAGGGATGGAACAGGCAAGTTCAAGACTTTCCGATGTAGCTGCTGCAACTGAAGAGTTGAATGCAACTGTTTCCGACATTGCTAATAATGCCGAAAATGCACGTACTATTAGTTTGAATGCTACCAGGCAGGGAGTATCAGCGACTGAGACGGTCAAAAATCTGGGTATTGCTGCACAAGAAATCAGTGTTTTTGCCGAAACAATAACAAACATCTCAGCACAAACGAATCTTCTGGCACTCAATGCCACCATTGAAGCAGCACGTGCAGGAACAGCCGGTAAAGGGTTTGCAGTAGTAGCAAATGAAATTAAAACACTTGCAGAACAGACTGCAGAGGCAACAAATGAAATCAGGGAGAAAATTGCAGGTATCCAGGGTGCTACCAGAGGTGCAATTTCAGATATTGAGAACATTTCCAATGTTATAAAAGAAGTTGATTCCATAATTGTTACCATTGCAACTGCTATTGAAGAGCAGGCTACTGTTACCAAAGAAGTAGCCACTAATATTGCACAAGCCTCCTCTAGTGTGCATGAAGCTAATAATCAGGTAAGGCAAACAGCCGCCGTCTCGGTAAGTATAGCCAAGGAAATATCTGATGTAGATACTGCATCATCTGAAATCAGGGGCAGTGGAAAACAGGTAAATGAAAGTGCCGTTGAACTTTCACAGCTATCAGAACAACTGAAAATGAGTTTGTCACAATTTAAGATTTAAACTATAACCCCGCTATAATTCAGAAAAAGTATAATGCGTAAATTAAAATAAATTACAATACACTACATAGAATCAACAAATTCTTCAAAAAGTGCCATTACAAAAATGACAATAAGTAGCTACTCCGCGAAAACAGGACCTAATGGTTTGAAACTTATTGAGGTTAACTCAGTGGAAGATGCGATAGCGTGGTTGAAAACAAACTGATACTATTTCACCACAAAACGACCTAACAACAGCGGCTATTCTTCATTATAACCGCGGATAGCCGTAACCCATTTATTTCTCAATATTGCCCCATTCATCTGCATTCTACTCCAGGTTTGTGAAAACTATTTTTTTCTTGACTCTCCACCCACTGGAGAGCTGTATCTTTATATCGTGAGCTCACAATTTATCCAAATCTGGAGTTGAAATGCTGAAAATCGGAGATTTTTCACGATTGGGACGGGTTACGATCAAAACACTTCGGTACTGGGATGAGATCGGGTTGTTAAAACCTGATTTCGTTAACCAGGAGAACGGTTACCGGTATTATTCTCCCGAAAAGCTTGCTGTTATTCATCAGATTCAGCAGATGAAAGAACTTGGGTTATATCTTGAGGATATTGCTGAAGTTCTTAGAAAAGGGATGCAGAAAAACCGGTGGATCGATCTGCTCCGATCCAGACGTCAGTCTCTTATTGAAGAGCTTCAACTCTGTCAAACTACAATTACAAAAATCGACCAGATGATTTTGATGGCCGAAACGGAGGAAACAATGTCTACTATTGAAATTCGTGAGCTTCCAGAAGTGATCGTTGCTTCGATGAGAACCACTATCCCCTCATATAACGCACTCTTTTCAATTGTTCCACCAATGGGCGAAATCATGATTAAGCAGGGTGCTGTATGCCGCATACCAGAGTACTGTTTCAACATCTACCATGATGGTGAATACCGGGAAAAAGATATCGATGTTGAAATATGTCAATCGGTTGTCGAAGCCCGCAATGACAGTGACGGAGTGGTTTACAAAAAGATTCCTTCTGTAAAAACTGCTGCAGTTATCATGCATAAAGGTCCTTACGAAAAACTTGGCAAAAGTTATGCAGAAATATTTTCATGGATTGAAGAGAACGGGTATGTAATTGATGGGAACCCCCGTGAATCCTATATAGATGGGTGCTGGAATAGAGAAGACCCGGAGGATTGGCGGACGGAAATTCAGGTTCCGGTAAAGAAAGAATAGTTTTTTCAGATTGATCCTGGGGGTAAAGAAGTTTCCTGCTGCTTCTTTACCCTTTAATAAACATCCTCAACCCCGATACGAAACCGTTCCGTTTGACACATGTAATTTTACAGAAGTAATCATCCTGTTGATCTGGCCAGTCATCATAAATTGATCCGCATAGTCCAGCGTTATATCCCAGAGACTTCCCGGCTGATCGATTCTATAGATCAGTTCAAAAGTTTCTTCTCTGGCTGGCGATTTTGGATTTGTTGCAGCAAGTGGCACTACCGGAAGACCTACACTTCTTGGTTTTAAAAACATACCGCTGTCATTAAGACGATATACCCAGTTACGGATATTGAATTCCCGGTACTCGTTCATCCGGTTTTTAACAACTCCATTAACTTTTAGAAAGCGTGACTCCATGTCAAAAACCGCACCAGTCAGTTTTACACTCACTTTGAATGTCACATTACGCACATCCATGTAGGTAATTTCTATCCAATCCCCTTGCTTAACAGGTTTGGAACAGCTGAAAATGATGGCAAGTGAAAAAGATGCAAGCATAACTGCAATTCGATGGAACATCCCAGCACTCCTTGTTCAAAGGATCAACTTTATAATATACCCCAAAAATGTTTGGTTTGAGGTCAAAAGATATTCTAATGAATGCAGAAAGAAATGATGGTTGTAAAATAGCTGTTTTTATTCAAAAAGTCAAAAATTTTACAGATCAATGCGATGAAGACTGTGATTCGATAAAAAAAATTATTGTATCAGTCTGCAAAATTATCAACCTTGCAAAATTGCAGTTTCACTCCCGCAATCTGGCTCGCGCCTGAGAAAGCGCCTGATGAACCTTCTCGAGAGCTTTCTTAGCCTGTGCAAGCTCATCTCGTTCTTTTGTCAACTTCTCTGTATTGCGCATAAGGTTGTCGCGCTCTCTTGTGATTTCTGCAAGCAGGGTATGTAACCTGTTGTTTTCTGCCACACTATCATCAAGTTCATTATTAAGTCGTTCTTCTTCAGCTTTGCTCTCATCAAGAGCCAGCTGAAGTTCATCACAGCGATTTCGCAGTTCGTCAAACTCCAGCTGACGCCCCTGATCTTTCCCGGTCAGCATCTGCACCATCCGGACTGCCTGATCCCGCTCCTGTTCAAGAGCACCCATCTCAAAAAGCATCTCTTCAAGAACTTTTCGCTTCTCTGCAAGCTGTGCTTCAGCCTGCGCAAGCCTCCCCGATGATGTGCGGCCATCGTTTACCATGCGTGCCAGCTCATCTTTTGCTTCTGCCAGTTCAGCACGCAGAGATTTTTCCAGTTCACGTGATTGAGAAAGTTGCGCCTCGAGATCACTTACCAGACCCAGAACACTTTCAGCCGCCAGAGACGGGTCTTCAGGGACTGGCTCGATAATCACTTCTGGACGTACAGCTTCAGCGACTTTACGCTTAACATTTTCCAATCGTTTGCGTCGTGTTTCACTATCGTCAACAGGAAGTTCAGATACTTTCGGTGAGCTTGCGCTGGTCTGATTTGATTCAACATCCTCTATGACAGGCTTGTTTTCAGTAATTGAGTCCTTTAAAGTTTCTGTTGATTTATCTTGCGTTTCAACTGTGCTGCTCCTGACAACCTCTGTTATTGTCAAAATTGTATTATTCGTCGAAACGGAAGAATGATCTGCATCAGAAATAAGCTCTGAAGTATCTGCAGGCTCGGGGTCTGATATATCATCAGCTGCAGCGATTACCATTTCAGCGGTTGGTTGCTCAATAGCGAACTTATTACTCTCTTCCTGCTTGACTTCCAATTTTTCTTCCTGCTCTGTCTGAACAGCTTCTGAAACGACAGCCATTGCCGGACGCAGCCGTGGTTTGAGCTTGGGAACATTGGCATCAAAAGCTTTTCTCATGCGACACCCCCCGACACACTGACTGGTTCGGCAAATCCGGCTCTAATCCGCTCCATCACTTCAAGTTGCATCGCTTCAAGGTCACTGGCACCCTTTGATGCTGGATCAAAAGTAAAAATCGGACATCCCTCACTAGAGGATTGTGCAAATTTGGTACACTGACGTACGACCGTATTCAACAGGTAATCGGAATAATGTGTCTTGAGCGCATCAAGTGCTTCACGTGCAATTTTGAATGTCTGATTGTATGAATTGACAACAATAAAAATATTCTCCAGTTGATGCGACAGGTCTTCCTCCAGCCCCTGAACGCATTCGAAAAGAAGCTTAAGACCATCATACGATAAAAAGTCCGCAAGAACTGGTACGATTAGATCCGCAGCAGCCATCAATGCATTAAGATTAAGCAGGCCGAATGAAGGTGGTGCATCCATGACAATAAAATCATATTTCCCACTCACCTGATCTAAAGCATTTCGCAACCGGAACTCCCGGCCCGAAAGAGGCATAAGTGCCAGATCAATAGTGCTCATCGACAGATTCGACGGTATCAGTGACAACCCGGGCATGCCTGTCTCGATGATAACTTCGGATATGGGAACTTTACGAATCAAAACTTCATGGAGTGTGCGGGGATAATCGGATCCCTCCAGACCAAGACACTTCGTTGCATGACCCTGACTGTCAAGATCGATGACAAGAACCCGGTATCCGCGTTCGGCTAGACGAAACGCATAAGAGCTCGAAATACTTGTTTTCCCGGTTCCACCTTTGAAATTAAGGAAAAGCTGTGTACGCGGCGGGAATGGTTCAGGTACAAATTTCTGTTTTTCACGTAGTATGATAAGATCGTGTATGGTATACGATTCTTTTTTACCAAGGATCTTCTCGATCTGTTTCATCGTAGTACGTGCAACAGTTGATAGTCGCTTAGGGCTGTAACGGATATTCTCCATGGTGTTTCCTTTTACTAACGCTATACCGCCATGGTGGCATTACTTGTATATATTGACAGTATATCATTCATGTTATACTTCTAACTCATAAAAAAACGGGGACCACGCTGTGAAATTTCTCCCCGTTGTAGCAGTGATGATAACAATTCTGCGACTTTTTCCGGCTCAGTACCGGTAAGTTGAGACAGCTCTTCTGCTGTACGGCCGCGCAGTGAAGTACGAATCTCATCGAGAAGTGAGACCTCGAGAGTAGACGATTTCTCCTCGACAGGATTCATCACTTTTGTAACAGGTATATCACTCTTTTTGACAATAATATTCCCATCAGTTTCAATTTTTTCAGGTTTCGTTGCAACAGTGATGATGGAAGGCGTCTGCGGCTCCTGTTTCACTACAGATATACTTACTTTTGCGACCTCAACAGAAGGAACCTGATTAACTGCTTTTCGTAAGTCCGCATCCTCAATCCTTGCAAGCTTGTCGGCAACTCGTCGGGCGGTCCGGCGACGTTCCAGAGATGATGCATTGGGATCAACCACTTCTCCCGACCAGCTCATAACTGCATCAGCAGCGCATCGACGCACCTTCAGCTCCTGATGATTAAGCGATTTTATCAATGCAGATTGTGATTGAACATCGGGTCTTCCCGAAAGAGCCTGAGCCGCTATTCGAGCAACACCCGCATCCTGGTCTGATACCATCGAGATAAGTGCATTGGTAGCGGCCGTACTGGTAATAAAGCTTAGCAGAAGAACGGCACGACGACGCACAAGAGCATTGGAATCATTCAAAACTCCAATGAGAGCTGGTTCTGCATGTTCTTTCGCCAGTGCAGCAGCAGCATCAAGTGCCGCAACACGAACTTCAGGGCGTGGATCTGCAAGTGCCCGAATCGCAACAACAGCAGATGATGGCCTACCTATAACTGCGAGTGCAGAGAGTAGAGCCACTTTCACTCCTGAATTGTCCTCACGGTTAAGCGCTGCAACAATTAATGCTGATGCCCCATGAATACCTAGTGCACGGAGACAATCTGCTGCGCGCTTTCGGCGTTCCGGATCGGTGGATTGGAGATCTTCAACCGAACTCTCGTAGAGTGAACGTTCAGCTCGGGTTGCTAACTTTTCTGAATTTGTATCAGTTTTACTATCAACAACATTTAATCGGCCAGATTTTTCAAAACTATCAGCGAGTGTAGAAACCGATGAAGTTGATTCTGAAAATGCGGGGACAGGCTTCTCTTCTATGGTAATTCCCGCTTTTTGGGCTGCAAATTTCCACAATTTAAGCTGCTCAATTTTTTCGCGCAGTTCAGCAATGAAACCAGCCAAAGCCGCCAGATCGGTCTGATCACCGGAATTTTCATTTTCAACTTCACCTGGAGCGCTGGAGATTTGTGTTCTCTCAACAAACCCCGCCAGAAACTGTTCCCGTTCAGCTTCAAGTAACCGGACTCGCTCCTCAAGCTCATCAATACGTATTTTCATAGTTTTTTCTGTACTGTGTGACTGAGCCAGTAGCATTTCCAGTTCAACTTCCCGTGCCCTTACTTTTGCAGTCGCCTCCTTTTCACGGAGCACTGCGGTACGTTCAGCCATAAGCTCCGCATTCAGTTGAGATACACGACACTCGAAAAAAACGATCTTTTCCAGAGCTCTTCGAAGGACCTCTTCCGGACCACTATTTGCGACGACACTTTCAGCCACTACACCTCCAGAAAATATCTAAGAAAATAGATGCAACGGCAGTAGATACGCAAGATGCGGACGAACATATTATATTAAAAGAGATTCATCACCAGAATCAAGAACAGTGCAGGACTGAGATTCTGTATCATTTAGGATTAGAACCTCCAGTACAGAAAATTCGAAGGTATTAACCTTTCAGTGGAATAAAAACTGAATGCCCATCGCAGGTAAAACCGATTCCGTTTTTTCTTTGGGGTCGGTAAAAGCCTCAGATGCAGGGAAGTACTCTACAACCGTTACCGTTCACCCCTCCAATCTTAGTTTTACTTCGAGCAGTCGACATTGGCGTTGAATGAACGTCGCGGCTGTGGTTCCGGAATTTGCCTGGCACTGCTTCCACCACTGTTTTTTAAAACGATTTCTGGTAGAAAACGAAAGAGGATCTTCCCACGAAAAAACCTGACAATTGCACTTCAACGTCAGAGTAGCCTGAATTTCAGAAAAACCGGAAACCACATTTCCGTTATTTCTTTCTTCCATTAAATTAAACTTTATATTAAACTTGATAATGCTTCCAGCATTATAAATATAAGGGGATTTATATATGGTACCTCAATCCGGAATAGTTAAAAATATCGATAATAATTCAGGTTCAGCACTTATAGCAGTTCTTATTATCGCTATTGTTGTTGGACTTATATTACAATCAATTAATTATTCGACTCGCAACAGCATCAAATCCACTGGGCATCATGCATCGAAAGTATCTTCACTAAATATCGCTGAAGCAGGAAAAGAGAGTTTTTATGCAAAATTAAGAAGTGAATCGTTTATGCCACAACCGAATTCTGATTCTATAGTTTTCGATAAGGTACCATTTGCAGATGGTACCTACACAGTAGTCTGTAAAACCGATTCAAATCCGGAGCTGCTTACCATTAGATCTACAGGTTCTATTCGGGGTGAAAATACTACAATAGAGATTACTGCACGGTATGGTCCTGAAGTTGCGGGGTGGAAGTTTTCCAGACAAACCCCAGGAGCGATTACAGCCCGTAACACAGTTAATTTAACTGGAAATATTCATGTCGATGGTAATGATTATGATTCATTGCTTACACCAACAGGCCTGAACGGGACCTATGGTGTATGGACCTGTGCGACAATGCTACTTCAGGGCGATTCCTCTTTAATTGGTGGCAACGGCGAACCTCTTGTAAACAGAGTAAGCATTCCTCCGGTTCGTTCGCTGGTCGCTGTGGAAACGGCGCCAGTAGATGCAAGATTATCTTCTCCGGAAGCATTTTTCGGGCTTGAACCCGGTGCTCTCGATAAATTTAAAGTTTCCAGTCTTACAACACCATTTCATGGAGTTGTCTATGTCACCGGTTCCGTAGGGCCTGTCAATTTTGGGAATTCAAGTGGCATACTGATAGTTCATAATGCTACAAAAACAGCTGAATTCAAGGGCAACCAGGGTACATTCAAGGGCATAATGATTTGTGACTATGTAAACAAGATCAATGGCGAAATGAAAATAGCAGGGGCAGTTGTAACACTGAGCGAAACCAATCAATCATGGTTTGGTAATGGTCAAGCCAACATCTTTTTCAGCTCACAGATTCTGGACAACCTTCGTGATTACTGTGACAATGTAAATCTTGTTCTCAGTGAGAGATCATGGAAAGAATTGAAGTAATTTGTGATTTTTATTTGGGATTTTCACCCCCTTTCGTTGAAATTACAGAGGGCAGGCATTACCCGGTTTGGTAAGTGTGTCGCGAGCAACGATTCTGGTTCAACCGGGACTGCGGGGGTGTGTGTCATAGACTGAAAACGTATACATTATAAATCTCACCAGATTGAACAGAAATTGAACAGGATATCCTATTTTCGTGAGTTTCGTGATTAAAAGAACCTCTGTGCCTTTATCACACTGTGTTTAATGTACTACTATCCTTTAACCTGAAAACCGCAGTAGATTGACGCGGATAACGCGTCCAGCCAAGGCTGGATTGCGCATAAAGGGTTTGTCACTTCGTTCTGCTATGCAAAGCATTACAGTACTTCGTACTGTACTAGGATTATAGCCTTTTGCATGGTCAGCTCTTTCTGCATCAAAGGGAAAAACATCCAATAAAAGACAGTGCGTTTAGCACTGGTTTCCTATCCCTTAAGGAATGTAATGACAATATCTTACGGTTCTCCACTGCCACCTACTGCGGTTTTTAGGGTTAAGCACTTATTTTTTTCTGATCTAAATTCCACTATAGCAAATGAAGATACCATGTGAGCCGTTCACCTTACCATCTTGACCGCTCGTTCTGATTCTACCTTTTCTGATATTTATTTGACTGTATTTTGATAGAAAGTGCAGAAATACACTTTATAAGCGGAGCAATTCGTAATCTGATTTAACCAATTAATTGGAGGTTTCTATGAAAGGATTTCGTAACCAGTTTTTAGCAGCAGCTCTTCTGGCAACCTCAATATCACTTCATGCAGGAACAACAGTGCCAGATAGTACCTGCCGGGCAGATTCAAGCAGCCAGAAAAAATGTAAAACGGCAAGGGGTTATGGTGTTTTTCAAGCTGGAATTACTACTGTTGACCCGGATAAGTTGAACAACACATTGTCCTTAACGGGATTGACCGGTTTTGACCCACTTACAGTTTCCCTGGCAATCGGAGGGCACAGGGAATATCGCCGATTGATTACTGATGGCCAGTTTTCAACTGCATTCTGGAGAAAAAATGATAATGGGCCAGTCAGGACAACATTGACATCATTTAATTTTACCAGCAATACCGGTGTAAATGTGTTACCTCCCGATTTCAATCTCAATCTGTTTCCCTATGCTGGTCTTGGTGTGGGCGTAAATAAGCTCCATATCAGCAGAAAAAGTGCAACTTTCAATGAAGTGGTAAGTGCGACAATTCCAGACCAGACACTTCGTCAGGGAACTCTAACATTTAATGCTGGTTTGGGCACTGATTTCACCATGCCAAAAGATAACAAAAAATCTGGGTTCGTTGTTGGCGTCCGTTGCGGTTATCAACTCCCGCTATACACAAGCAAATGGCGTAGTAATGGTACAACGATCACAGGACTTCCCGATCTGAAACAGCAGGGGTTTTATGTACGTCTTGTCATCGGCGGGTGGGGAAGTGATGATAAAAAGGATTGCGGAAAGAATGGGTGTAAATCGAAACATCGTTGTTTGGAATCATGAGTATCATGGGTTGCCTGGTTGTTTTAGGCCAGGCTGCTTTGATTTTGAATAGATTCACATCCATCCAGTACTGAATCATCCAATACCGGTCTTTTACGAATTCATAAATTGCCTTGGCCGCTTTAAGACCTGGTCTGGTAAATTTTTACCACATTCCTAATTTTTTGCATTCTATTTTTCTGTCTTTAAATCAATTAAATCCATAAAAAACATATGCCTGCCAGTGGCAGTTAAAAGTATTTTCAAGAATAAAATAGTTCTCTATATATGGCTCAATATGTACGCGTTATTTTTTGGTTGATTACAAAATATCATTCAGAGTAACTATAAAAAGTCACGAAGAACCAGCTATTTATTGAAATACAGTTTCTTCAATTGAAAACCCATTGTACTACAGTTCAATCATGAAAACAACAACTCTTCCCGTATTGAAAACCAAGTTAAGACCACCGCTGCATGCCATGACAACAGTGATGCGTGGTCATCTGATTAACCACTGTAACCAGGCACTCACCCGCAGAACGTTGTTACTGTCTGCGCCGCCGGGTTACGGAAAAACGACCTTACTGGTGCAATGGATAGGACAGAGCAACTTCCCTGCTACCGCCTGGTTGTCACTTGACGTACATGATAACAATCCGGTACGCTTTATCACCTATCTGCTGCATGCTCTTAACAATACGGTGAATGGCGCCATGCTGCCACTGTTAGAACTGCTGACCATCGCTCGATCGCCTTCCCCGACAGAGCTTATCGCAGGGATAATTTCCGTTCTGGAGGAGCATGACAGACCGGTTGTACTGGTTCTTGATGATTACCATCTTATTGAAGAACAGGGAATTCATGAAGCGCTTCTTTTTCTGCTGACACATACTCCTGACACGCTCCATCTTTGCATATCGACCCGTAATGATCCGCCCATGCCGCTCGGTCGCCTGCGCAGTCTGCAGCAGCTTGTCGAAGTGAGAGCGGAACAGTTGATTTTCAGTGAACCGGAAGCCGACGAGTTCTGCCGGTTGAACGAACTGCATCTGGAAACTGTATCACTGAAAAAAACACTCTACGCACATACGGAGGGGTGGATAACTGCACTGCAGCTTGCTTCGCTCTCCCTCAGACAGCACCCTGATCCTGAAGTATTCATACAAAATTTTTCCGGCAGTAACAGGACCATCGCAGACTACCTCGCTGAAGAAGTGTTTCATCTTCTCCCGGAAGAAACACTCGATTTTCTCCTTAAAACGGCATTGCTTGAAACAATGTGTGCGGATCTTTGCCGGGAGCTGACAGGTAATAGCCAAGCGGGAGAATTGTTACTGTATCTTGAAAAAGATAATCTGTTTGTAACTGCTCTTGATGAGGAGCGTCAATGGTTCAGATATCATCAGCTGTTCAGACAGCTGTTGCTCGAGAAACTACGTAACAGGCATCCTGAACTAGTTCAGGCACTCAATCTTCGGGCCTGTAAATGGTATACGGATAACAACCGACTCGATGAAGCACTGGAGCATGCTTTTCTCCTTGACAATCCGATGCATGCAATTACTCTTGTCGATAAAATGGCACTTCACTCCTCAGATATCAGTTTTTCCCGTAAGGTGAACCGTTGGGTGAATTCACTATCGCAGAATGATTTCGGTTCATATCCACAATTGGGTATATATCGTGCAGGTCTTGCTCTCAAACTGTCCGATCTTCCCACTGCCATGACTACAATAAGCTTTATAAAAAAGACGCTTCGACGGAATCTGATGTCACTTACCGAGTCGCATCGACAGCTGCTCTCCGGGCGCCTCGCTCTGCTTGAGGCTTCCGCTGCACTGTTGCGGGGTGATATACCGGCATCAATTGACTTTAGTAATGCAGCACTTTCTCTCCCTGATGAATGCGGTTATGCAATTCAGTGTAGTGCTGCATCTCTTCTGGGGGTGCTGCATATCTGGAACGGTGAAGGCGACATGCAGGCTGCAATAGCTGCATTCGACCGGGCATGTTTTCTGGCACGTCATACCGGCAGCCTCTATCTGTACGCGGCGGCAGCATTTCAGAAATCAATTGTTCTCCATTATATCGGTGACCTGGTCGCAGCAGGAAACCTTCTCGATTCCCTTGTGGAGGAACTTCGTCCTGTGCAATCAGCGTACCCTGGTATTTGCGGATCGATAATGGCGGAACGTGCTGATCTTCTACAGGAACAGGGAGAATACGCCGACGCCCTGTCGCTGGCGACCAAAGGTCTTGAGCTGGCAGAAAGTTCCTGTGAGCCGCTATCCATCTGGTGGTCGACATGGCGAATGGCATGCATTCATTATCATAATTTGGATGTAGATGCCACGTTGCAGAAGCTGGATAAACTGGACGTTCTGAGTACTGCAACGGCAATACCCTTCTGGTTTACCGCGCAATCCACTGCATTGAGGATGCGTATTCAGGTCGACAATCAGCAGGTGTCAGCCTGCCACTCACTCATCGAACAACGTTGTATTACACTGTCGATGCCTCTCTCTCATGCTCGCGAAGCGGAACTGCTCTCATATAGCCGGCTGCTTTTTACCGAGCGGCAGTTCGAACCGTGTAAACAGTTACTTTCCAATCTTGCAGGAATGGCAGAACGAACCGGGCGTACAGGTTCACTTCTACAGGTACGTCTGCTTCAATCGGAGCTTTTATCCGAGAGTGGAAACGACAAGAAGGCTACAGAGCTTCTGTTGCACGTTCTACCAGAAGCTGGTATAAAAAATCTAGTAAGAATTGTTGCATTGCATCGTCATCTCATCAAACGGTTGTATATCAGTAAATACTTCACTTCGGATGCTCGATTATTGGAATATTTTCAGAAGCTCACCCCAACCTCAAAATCCGTTCACTCTTCCGAAACTCACTTTAATGACCTGAGTGAGCGCGAAATAGAGCTCCTGCGAATGCTCGCTCACGGTTTTTCCAATCTTGAGATCGCCGAAAAACTATTCATCTCCGTAAATACGGTTAAAACTCACCTGAAAAGAATTAACGGTAAACTGGGTACGGAAAACCGGACCCAGGCGGTTGCCGAAGCCCGAATCGCCGGATTATTATAGAAATCTTTTATCGCTTCATACTTATCCGTACCGTGCATTAAAAGTAATTCGAAGAGCGAGGATTCACCCTTGCAATTCACCCGTTCGGGTGATTGCTATCACCTTTTATTCTTGTATCTTTTATACATAACGAAACGAAAAACGCCAAAGAGGAGCAAATATGAATGCACCACAGAACTACAGATTCACCGTTGAGGGTACTGTCACCGAATCAGTACGCAACTGGTTTTCTGATATGGATCTCTCCCTGGAGCAGGATAAGATATTCATCAGCGGTGTAATGTTTGACCAGGCGTCAGTTCACGGCATTATTGCGCGGATTCGCGACCTCGGTCTTACTCTGATTAAAGTGGAACGTATTGCTTAAATTTTTAATAATTAACAAACAAGGAGTGATGTATGGGACAGATGCAATATGCAATCGCAACGGTTTTCGGTATGGTGACACTGACTGCAGCTAAACGGTATCTTGACGGTGCTGACGTCTGGCTGATGAGCAGTGAGCGGAAAGCATTCGCGATGATTTTGACAATGGCACTTATCATGTGCTCGTTTGGCATTCAGATGGCTGTGGCAACAGGTGCATTTACTAAAACTCCCTTTATAATCGGAGGCTTGATCGGTCTACCGGTACTTATTGTAAGTATATTGATTTTTGCGGGAAAAACACCTCCTGTTATCGGAACCGTATGTAATGCTATTGTAGCACTCTGTGTTGTTATTGCTGTCAAATGGGGAATTGTGACCATTCATCTGATCAGCAGACTTCTGCAAACAAAAGGATAATTCAGAAATAACACCATCTTACAAAGGAGAAAGTATCATGAAAGGTATCATAATCTATCAAAGCAGTTGTGGCAGCACGAAGGAATATGCAGAGTGGATCAGTGAAGCGACCGGTTTTACATGCTGCTCAATTAAAGAAGCACACCAACATTCACTCGATGAGTACGACATCGTGATTGCAGGCAGTTATGTTATCGCCAATAAAGTATCTATCGGACGATGGATCGACCGGCAATGGAACATTCTGAAAAACAAAAAAGTTGTTGCATTTTCAACCTCCGGTGCGAAACCATCTCCCGAACTTGCATCGATGCTTCTGAAAAATTCATTTTCCGCTGAGACAGCGCAACGGCTCCGGTTATTCCCGATGCATGGAAGAAGACGTCAGAAAGACCTCAGCTTTACCGGGAAACTGATGATGTGGATCGCGGCAACTTTTATTGCTAAAACACCGGATGAAAAAGAGGAAATGCGGAAGGAATTTGATTGTGTTGACCGAAACTATATTATTCCACTGGTGAATCATGTTAAGAAACTGGCTGCCAGTTAAACAGAACACTTACACTTGCGAAAAGGAGTTTATATATGACAATGGTAATTACACTGCTGCAATGGGTCGTAACGATACTGCTACTGCTCCTTTCAGGAATTATTCTGGGAATGGGAGGAAAGTTTCAGTCACTGCTTTTGCTGATGACGGCTATACTCGCCTGTCCTGCTGCCATGAAAGCCTTAACAATACTAAGTGGAATACATCCTCATACAGGTGTCCGTATTAGTGGTGCCATTGCACTCCTGGCAGGAGTGGTTATCAGTATCCGGATGCATCCCGCCACATCTCTTTACAAATCTCCCCGGTACCGTGAAGATTTGATGAAAATCTATGATGAAAAACTGTCACAATGGCCCACTCCACATGAGAGCCGTTATGTAGAGACCGAATACGGAAAAATCCATGTGATAATCAGCGGCCCGGAAAACGGTTATCCGGTGCTACTGATCAATGCTTCGGGAGTGGCGGCATGGTCGTGGATTTTCAATACTGGTGCACTCAACCGTCATTATCGCACCTATGCAGTCGACAATATCGGCGAGGCTGGGAAAAATGAGATGAACCGACCGGGCCACCTGCCTCGTACTGGAGAGGAGATCGCACGCTTTTACTCAGAGATCACCGAAAAGCTCGGATTCTCCCGGTCTCATGTGATCGGTGCCTCAATCGGTGGATTTATCAGCACCAACTACGCGCTTTATGCACCGGAAAGGGTCAACCGTCTTGTGCTCCTTGGCTCAATGGGATATGGATTCACCCCAAAAACCATTGCTACCATGATGATGGCTCAGAGCCTGCCTATCAAACCGGTCCAGGATGCTACTTTCGCCTGGGCGTTTGGCAATGCGAAACATGTTCTCGATGCATTCGGTCCCTGGTTTCGTATCGTTATGAAAGGAATGGTCCCAACCCCAATCGCACCACGTTCCTTCACTCCCGGTGAACTCAGTCGTATCAAATCACCCACGCTTACGTACCTGGGAACAAGGGATGCTGTTGTCGGTGACGCCGAGAAAGCTGCTGCTCTGGCACGGAACATTCCTGCCTCCGAAATAAAAGTAGTTAACTCCGGACATCTCATAGGTGCGGAACTGGCCTCAGAAGTAAATGAAGAGATTCTGAGATTCTTCAGCCTGTAATGGAGTTCTTGATGCTCTGATATCTGCCGGAACAGGCGGATGGTTTTTTCCCGCTTTTTGAGGCATTTGAACAGACATCTTCACAAACGGGTTAATTCCCACCTGTCAACCTTCAGATAGTCAAAAACCATCTGGAACCACTGGGTTATAAAATTGTTACTGCAGAAAATGGTAATTTAATAATAGAACTTATCACAACACATACACCATCACTTATTCTCCTTGATATAATGATGCCCGGGATGAACGGATATGAGTGTTGCCGAGCTGTTCGTGGAAAATACTCTATTGCAGAAATGCCGGTAATCTTTATTTCTGCAAAAAATCGAATCAGTGATCTGGTACTGGGTTTTGAAGCCGGAGGAAATGACTATGTGCTCAAACCATTCCTGCGTGAGGAACTTATAGCTCGTGTCGAGGGACAGATCCACCAGAAAGATGTTGTCGAAGCAATCAAAGATGTTGCTAAACTCAAGGAGGAGCTTGCTGACCGCCTGATCGGGGAGGTACAGCTCAAACGGATCCAGGATCGTCTTACGAGGTTGCTACACAGTGTTGATGAAGGACTGGTTGATGTTAATGAAATTAAGAATATTGAACAGAATGTTGAGGAGCTAGAAAGTGTACTTAAGGGTAAGGTGGCGGCCTGATCTTATACAAAACCGCCCAGCTCATTCTTAAGCGCAGCCAGCGGCATAGCCCCCTGGACCCGATGAACTTCCCTGCCATTTTTAAAGAGTATCATGGTTGGAATTGCAGAAATTCCATACTGCATGGATAGTTCCGGCTTCTTTTCGGTATTGACTTTGATAACATTGATCCGGCCTTTCCACTCCTGTGCCAGGCTGTGAAGCACCGGTGCCATCATTTTGCATGGCCCGCACCAGTCAGCCCAGAAATCAACTAAGACCGGAAGTTCGCTTTGAGTGATGTAGTCCTGAAAATTTGTTGTGTTGTTTTCCATGTGATTTAACTCCTGAACGAATAGAAATTTTGTTATTCTGTTCTTATAAAAATCGTAGTATTCATGGATTCTAATAAGGTAATAAGGTTATATCCATTGCTGTATTACATTTGCTACTTAGATTTAAAAAAAATACTAAGGTTTACTCAAACACGCAAATGGAAAGCATAACAATTATGGCAGTATAAGATACTGCTCGATTATATATGAAGTCGTTCCTGAGTAGAATGGGAACCTCATCTATGATCGATTCACCGTTCAATTCCATCTCTGGCATCAACACCTTTTGTATAGTAGTGTTTAATTTCTCTCATTTCGGTAACAAGATCCGCATATTCAATAAGTTCATCAGGTGCATACCGTCCTGTAATCACCACTTCGACATTTTCATAACGCTGTTTGACAACGTCAATAAGTTCGTTGACTGTAAAAAGCTTGTAAAAAAGTGCAATGCATGCTTCATCGAGAAAAACTATATCGTATTTACCATCAGATAAATCATCACGTACTTCTTTAAGTCCCTGCTGCGCACATTCGATGTCTTCAGGACTGGCATCTCGGACAATAAAACAACCTCGCCCGAACTGCTTTATAGTGATTTTGTCATAAAAACGTTCAAGGGCTTCTATTTCGCTGTATTTCATACCTTTTACAAATTGTGTGAACAGAACTTTCTTTCCAGCTCCGGCCGCTCGAATTGCCAACCCTATTGCAGCAGTAGTCTTACCTTTACCATTTCCTGTATATACATGAACGTAGCTATTCATATTAGAGATCCTTTTTTATGCAACACAAGCTTTTACTGGAAGATACGAATAATTGTCTAATTTTATTTTTTCATCCGCAGTGTAATGGATTTTTTTCCTGAAAAGTGGTCCATCAAATACAAATGTATAAAATTCACCATTTTCACCACAGGCATCAACCCCTTCAGCTTCCAGTTCACCAATAAGGGGTATATCAATAACCCTACCCAAAAGCCGTTCAGACATCATGGAACAATTTACTACAACAATGCAGGCTTTAAACCCTTCACGAATAAATTCTTCAACAAGAGTACGTCTCTGTTCATTCCATAGTGGCAGATGTGGCGAAATACCTGTCTCGCTGCAGACTCTTTCTACCGAATCGCGGTGTGGCTGAAGATCTATATCACCAAATGCACCATGAACAATATTATCACTTTTAAACTCTGAAATCAGATTTTTAAATGCATCCTCATAAGCTCCCCATACTGATGTACCAGTTTTTAGAGGGATCTCGATTGCCTTTGCCAGGATGTGTAACGTTTCAGGGGTTAGTCCGTGTGATCGTGAACGTTTGTCTGTATTGTCAAACATGGTAATCAGCGAATGATAATGATATCCTGTTTGTATCATTCTATACAATGTAAGGCATGAGTCTTTGCCCCCACTCCATGAACAAAATAATCGCTTTATAGCTGATATTTCATCACTAATCAAATTCAAACCTCCATTGGTTACCAAAAATTACTTTTCCGATTTCATCCAATGCCTGAAGAGCTGAAGGTCCGGATCGTGCTGCCAGTCGGGAATTAAGTGAACGCACGGGTATCTTGAAATCTTGAATAAAATTACTCAAAGATGTTTTTCCCGAAAGTAATGGATCGATGCACTCTTTCTTGCATTTTCCACATTCAGGAACAAAAATCAGTACTGGTTGATCCTCAACAATTTTTTTAACTATTGACTGGTAATCCAATTCACTTTTATTTTGACGTCCTGCAAGTATACAATTAAAAAACGCAATGGATTCAGCTATTTTGCATTGGTACCATGAAGGGCATGAAATATTACAGAGATAACAGATTGTTTTTGTCGTGAATCTCTTTACGTACCTCCTGATTTTTTCCATCGTACATTCAATATGTTCTGCGATTTCTTCACTCCGTTTAATTTCACCTGTAATATTTCCAATACGCCTGATTGCTATTGGTGCTTCAAGGAGGGAACAAGGTGTGACTGTTTCAAACGGTATGGAGTTTATTTTCATGGATTCTGCTATGGATTTATGTAATGTCGTTCCTATTATCAGATCCGGTTTTATTTCCAGAATTTTTTTGACATCGGGATCAGAAAAACCGCCTACTGTTTCTACAGATAAACATTGGCTGGGTTGATCACAATATTCAGTCCTTCCAACCACATATTTCCCCAAACCAATTGCAAACAGTGTTTCGGTTATTGATGGTGCAAGAGAAACGATGCGTTCGTAATTACTATGATTATTCATGATATTTTAAAATTCCTGACAATACCTAAACTACAAAAGTAAAACATTTTAAATTTATAGTAACAACCTTTTTTTGTTTTTGAATAGTACTATCAAAAAGAAAGGTCCTCCCAGAAGCGCCGTGATTATCCCGACCGGGACTTCTGAAGGCGGCACGATACTTCGTGCAAGTGTGTCAGCAAGAACTAGAAACACTCCTCCCGAAAGAAATGCGCAGAACGCAAGTAACCGGTGGCGAATTCCCGGAATGAGCATTCTACAGGCGTGCGGTGCTATAATGCCGATAAAGCCGATTGGTCCGCAGATTGCAACAATTCCACCCACTGCAAGTACGACAATTGCGATAAATATATTACGACTCAGCCGGACATTAACACCTCGGGAGTGGGCAATGCTATCACCGGTTACCAGCTGATCAAGTTGCGGCATGTATATCCACCCAATAATAAAAAATATCAGCAGGGGTATACACATTAAAAATAACAGAGAGTAATTCACCCCATCAACCCCTCCCATGATCCATCTGACAATCTGGAATGATTTGTGAAGTCCACCTACAAAATGGACAAACATGATCATTCCGGAACACACAGTTGCAATGACAACTCCTGCAAGAAGAATGGTACTCGAATTAGACTCTCTTGACCAGGCAAAACCGTAGATGATCGTTATCGAGCAGAGTGCTCCTACAAATGCTCCCAGTGCAACAATCGATAATCCAAATACCGATCCACCGATTCCTGCAAGAATACAGAGTGCAGCACCCAGTGATGCACCACTTGAAACACCAAGAGTATAGGGGTCGGCAAGAGAGTTGCGAAAAATACCCTGACAGATCATCCCTGAAACAGCAAGTCCTCCACCGGCAATCAGTGCAACAAGTACCCTTGGCATTCGTATCGAAAAGAAAATAAACCTCAAATTTTCATCATGAATTAAATCCTGTGGTGATATAAAAACCATTCCGACCATAGGAGAGACAACCATCACGACAAATGCTATTACAGCCAGACCTGTTACAATCAATACTGTTTTTGTCTGTTTCAGCATATTCCACCCCATGAACCAAAAACAGGTTCATTCTTTACATTGCAGGTAAATTGTCTGAATGGAATTCCAAAAACATCTTCAAGAATTCCAGGGCACCTGTCTTTAAATGTTTCTGTAGTACCAGCATAGGTTGTTTTTCCGTTTCGCAATGCTGCAATGTGACTGCACTGGTATATTGCACTGTTAATATCATGAGTAATCATGATTGTAGTCAGATCGGTTGTATCATGAAGCCGCCTGAGTGCATCAAAGAAGAGATGTTCGTGCGCTGGATCAAGAAATGTGGTGGGTTCATCGAGCAATAACAGCGGGGAGTCCTGGGCTACAGCTCCGGCAAGAAGTACTCTCTGAAGTTCTCCGCCACTGAGAGTGTTCATGGTCCGGTTAACCAGATGCTTTACATCACATACTGCAAGTGCATTTTCGACAAGTTCCCTGTCACTGCTTTGCGGTTGACCCACTAGCCCTGTCGATACATATCTGCCTAACATGACAAAGTCATACACCGAATAGGGAATTATTCCATCCGGTTTTTGAGGAACATACGCCATCACTTGAGCACGAAGTCTTGGTTTATATAAACGAAGCGACTTCCCATTCAGAAGTACTTCTCCCTTATTCTGATGTAGTAATCCTGCAATTACCTTTATAAGTGTGGATTTACCGGCTCCGTTAGGCCCGATTATCGCCCACCGTTCATTTTTCTTAACTGTCAGGGAGATGCCACCGAGAACCTCACCATTTTCAAAAGAAACATGAATATCAACCGTCTCAACCACATTCTTTCTACTTTCAGTCATTTTCACGGCCCGTTGATGCTTCTACGATAATCTTCCTGAAATCCTCGATCAACAATACAATCCGTGGTCCGGGAACAGTTGCATACTCTTTCTGAACACAAAAAACTTTGTTTGCATGTACTGCCTTCACACGACTGAGCGATTTCCAGTCTCCCACTAGCTGATCACAGTTAAAACTCCCCATTGTCGCTGCTGCATCGATTATGATATCCGGTTCCAGAGCCATGATCCCCTCATAACTCAGTGATGGGTACATCGGAACAGAATCCCTGAATGCGTTCCTTCCCCCGGCAGCCTCAATGATCTGGTTATAAATCGTCGATATCCCGGAAACAAAAACGCTCTTTACACTACCAGAGCCCGGGGCTTCCCTGCCTACACATAGAAGAACTTTTGGTCGTAAAGAGTCTGCAATTTGGCCCGATTTCATATAGTTTTTAAAAACAGTTACCAAACTGTCAGATTTTGATATGGAACCACAAACTGTTTCAATTGCCACAAAAGAACTGCAAATATTCGCAAAATTTGTATTATCAACCGTAAGCGTTTTGATATTGAACCGTTCCAGCGCTTCCTTCTGATGGTTATGCTCCTGTGTCAAAATAACGATATCCGGATGCAGTGAGACAATTTTTTCGATATTAACGTCACTGTACCCGCCAACTTTATCGATCTGTTTTACTTCAGGTGGGAAGGTGCAATACGAAGTAACTCCAATAACCCGCTCACCAAGTCCAAGTGCAAACAGTGTTTCTGTAATACTTGGCGCAAGCGAAACGATGCGTATCGGAATTTTAGTGACAACTGGATGTTTCTGTTGTGAACAGGCAATTATGACTAAGATCAGTAAAATTGAATAAAGACTTTTTTTAGTTTTCATATTTTTTTAAATTAAACGCAAATTCGCATTATTCCGCGTTCGCCTCTCTCCCTACCCCCTCTCCACTCTGTGGAGAGTTACAGCATCTCTCTTATTCTTCTCCCTTCTCCATCGAATGGAGAGGGGGGAAGAGGGGTGAGGTAAGACATCAGCGAAAGGAGAATCACCTTATAATCGCAAACCCCGATGGAGCCAGTGATTTGACTGTTCTTACCGTCGGCCCAATCTGAATATTATTCTCAAATATCCTTACTCCCGTTTCAACATCATCGCGTTCCCCGACAAATAACCTTTTACTTACCGAATCGTAGAAGATTCCGCCAAAAGCGTCCTTGACACCGTCAAGTTTAGCAACAACTGTCTTTTCTACTGCATCGATTTCAAGCACTGAAGTTTTTTTACTTTCCAAATAACTGGTGATATAAAATCGATTCCCCTCTTTATATACGATTTGATTGGGTGATCCTCCCAGCATTGATTCTTCAAACAATACAGTTACCTTTCTGGTTGCAAGATCGACCATCTCAATACCGCCATCGTTTTGACTAAAGATACTACCTGGACTGGTAATGTACAATGCACCATTTGCGTATGACATTGCATAACTATTTTGAAATTTGAGCGGGATAGTATCAACGATTGAATCTCTATAGATATTTATTTTTAAAATCAGGCCTGGTGCACCGGGAATAAATCCGTTACTTCGCTGCAGTAATACGTACAGATAGGATTCAGCAAACTGAAGATCTGTGGCGTATGGACTGCTATTGTTGTTGTCTGGCATATAAGTATAATCGGAAATATCTATATGATTTAAAAAGGTACCTGTCGATGGGTCGAGTACAGTAATCTCGGGTTCGTTGTGATTGGTCACGTACGCTTTTCGCTCATCAACAAACTCGATATCGTATGGGTTCCAGTTTTTTCCGAGTTTTTTCCGATAAAGGAATGCATCTTCACCCTTCTTTGATGGATCATATTTAACCAGGTTATCAGCACCATTCCTTTCCAAAAGATAAACAAATCCATCAAATGACCGAATCACGATATCACTATATATGGGTGTCCCCATGTCATTGATTTTACAGGTTTTTATAGACATCCGTTCCATCAGTCCCAATGTAGAGTCTGTTTGGGTGATAAAGAGTGTTCCTGCAGGATAAAGCCGGATTGTAGTACTTGTATCAGTCCCGAGTGGATTTCTTACTACAACATGATAGGTACCAGAATCTGCATTTGAAAATGATGATATCGCATAAGTCCTTCCAACAGCACCAGTTAACGGCTGCCTATCTTTATACCACTGGAAATAAAATGGCGACATCCCGGAAACTTTTGCGAGCAGAACTATTGAATCTTTATAGTCAAGACCTTTTGATCCCGGGAAATTTGCAATTAAAGGTTCACCTCCACTGATATAGAGATGCACTTTCTGACTTATAACATAGCTTGACTTATTTGAGACAAATACAAAGTATTCGCCGGTATCGGTATACGATACGTTTGTAAAAACAAGTACGGAGTCTTTCGCATATGGGATCATTGTATCAGCGCGAAACCACTGAAAATCGATATTAGGATCTGATGCAACCGAAACTTTGAAAGATACGTTATCCCCAAACATTGCTGCTACACTCTGAGGTTCAGTAAGAATCTGTGGCTTAGCATCTTCAGAATCTTCAGGGTCATTAAGACATCCTGTTGTCATCAAAAGCAGTACATTCAACAGTAGTACCATCAGAACACTGTGTAATTTACGCATAATGTCATCACTCCTTCCATTTGGGGCATCATTTTTACATTTTTCTAAAAAGAATATCCAACAGAAAAATTCCACCATGCTGCTGGTGTTATCAGTGTTTCACTTCCGGTTTCGAAACTGTTACCGAGTGATTGTAGTTTACCAAATTTTATATTTTCAACAGACACTCTTACATCAAAGTGTTGCCTGACAAAAGAACAAACCTTGCACTTTTACATTATCAAAAGGATAATACTTCATTTCAAGCCTTCCATCAAGGGAATGTTCTACCATCCCGGATGATGCGGATCCTTTAACTGAACCACCATGCGAAGAACCGAATCCCGGTGTGCTCAGCAATAACATCTGCAACACTCTTATTAGTACCAATCCACTCATCAGGGCCAATTATCAGCACGGAACGATTCGATTCCAGAAGCTGCTCATGGCTTCCTGAGGTTACAACGATTTTTTGTAATTGAGGGATTACTGTATCAACGGATAGATTTTTTTGCTGAATCGGCTGGGCAATCTCACTTATTGAAGAATCGGAGGGTAATACAGGAGAATACGATATAGAATCTTGAGAAAACAAGTGAAGAGAAGCACTCAGAGATGCCTCCTGAGCAATCACGAAAAATGAAAACAATAAAGTGCATAAAAGCACTACAATTCCAATTAAAAATCTTAATGCCACGAAAACTACTCCCTGAACCCTGTATCCCTGAGAGTCCAAAAGTAAGGAACACTATTTCAGGCAGGTCTCCTGGCTCTCCCCGGTACTGTCGCCTTCCCATCCCCATTCCTCGTAACTTGCGCGAAGTCGAAAGGTACGGTGTGAAAACAGTGGCTTTGGTTGACAGTCCCCCACTTTCGCTTAAAGCATCAGTGAGCAGGCCAATGATAAGTTTCCTTAACAATCGACCCGAGGATTACAGTGGCAGGTCCGCTCCGGAATCACACCGGAATTCCCTGGCTCCTGAAAACCCAATTTTTGTTGTGAATCAAAATAATGGAAGGGCGGGGTGATGTCAATTTAAAAGTATTTCTTTTTTCTATCAATATTGAGCCTTTAAAATACAATAAACTTAACTAGGACCGCGTCAGTGTGGAAAAACGACACTGGCAAAACAAATTATGAAACATTTTGAAGGTTCGCTGTATCTCGATATGGAAAGTCCTTCAGATCTGCGCAAACTTGATGATCCGGAGCTTTACCTTGAAAGCCACCAGGGCAGACACATTGTTATAGATGAAATTCAACATAAAACCGATCTATTTCCCGTTTTGCGGTCATTTGTCGATAAAACAGAAAGAAAAAGTCTGATCATCGTGCTCGGCTCATCATCCCAGGCCCTGATACGACAAGGAGGCGAGTCACTTGCAGGAAGAATAGCTCTAATAGCACTTTTTCCTCTTACTATAATGGAAGTTGATGACAAATCAATCCAGGACCATTGGGTTCGGGGTGGTTTTCCAGATAGCATCACTGTTCCAGATGATGAACTTTCAAATCAATGGCGGAGTTATTTTATTAAAACTCTTGTTGAACGTGATCTACCTCAACTGGGGTTGAGATTGCCTGCATCTTCATTGCATCGGTTGATGCTTTTACTGGCACACAATCATGATACTTTGCTTAACTTGAGCAAAACAGGGGAGTTCTTTTGTGTATTGTGTGTCCGATTAATGAGACAATACCTTATAAAAATGGTGTTACAATTGGTGGTGTACGTCAGGTGATTGAGTTTATCAGGAAACAGTAGCTGATTGTATAATTTCTTTCAATTCCCCTAAAAAATACTGTCATGGAAGTGCCTTGACATCGCCAAGTGTATATGATCGTGGACTGTCAGACAGGTAAAATTTAGGATGATGACTGATTTTCTTGCGCATTGATTCAGGGTTGGGAAACAGTATGAATCCCAGAAGCGTGCCTTCCACAATCTGATAACATTACTTGTAAACAAGACTGATCCAACCAACCTCGCGGATCACTTCAACCCCGAAAACAACTCCTGCGGCGTTGTACTATACCCGAAATGAGCTGTAAAGACCGCTTTCACATTCGAGTACTTTTTCAGTCGCTTATTGGATTCTGCCAACTGTTTAGTATTCATATTAAACAGAGGAATATGAACCTGTGCTTTCCCGTTTTCAATCTGGATTGCATCACCAGTAAACAGATACGAATCATTGACCAGATATGCACAATGACCTGGTGTATGTCCCTCCTGATTGACCACTCTTACGAAATAATCACCAATTGTAATTTTTTCATTATCCCGCACGGTGGTGTATATGACAGACACTTTGTTTTTAGTAAACGGTGCCCGGTTAATTGAGCGGAACAGCATATCAGCTTCCCGCTCATGTAAATAAAACTGCGCTTTTGGAAATGCGGCAACACCGTTGACATGATCAAAATCAGAGTGTGTGAGAAACACTTTTCTTACACACTCTGGGGCGATTGATAGTCTCTGCATCTCTTTGAGAACATTGTTTTTATTCAATCCGGCATCGATTGCAAAAAAAGTAGTATCATCAACTTTGACAATATACATATTGGAAAAGCTGTCTTTCACAGCAAAAACGTCATCGTTAATCGCACTGCTTGGAACAGGTCGCAGTATTTTGAATTGAGCCTGATATTTCCCTGAAATGTAAAAAAACAGACCTGTAAGAATCGAACCGATTGCCGCAATAACTATTAGTATGATTTTTCCTTTTTTCATCTCATTTCCATATAGTTACAAATTTAATAATGGCTTTTACACCCAGATACAATATTCTTCATAATATACTTTTTGATTTTTAAAATGAAATAAAGGGTGCTTTTCAAATCATTGTCGAGGTATTTTCCTCAATACCCTGAAATTATATTCCTGATCGAAATATTCAGCGTTTTTATTTTTTTAAACTATGGTCAGGTTTCAACCTAATGTGGCTTTTACTCAGTCTTCTTTCTGCTTTTTTCCTGGGAATGTATGATGTATCAAAAAAACACGCAGTTACCGGCAATGCGGTGTTTCCTGTGCTCTTTTTTTCAACAACTACAGGATTCCTCTGTACGCTACCATTTCTGCTTATTTCCTACTTTTCACCAGTAACAGCCCAAAAATTGCACTTTTTTGCAGGAAATCAGCCCGCAGGTGATCATCTTTTAGTAATGGCTAAATCTGTTATCGTTGGAACTTCATGGGTGCTTTCCTACTTTGGTCTCAAACATCTTCCTATCACCATAGCATCACCGCTACGCGCCACAGCGCCTCTTTTTACTGTACTTTTTGCAGTGACGCTTTTTGGAGAACGCCCATCGTTGCCACAGTCTATTGGTATTGCGTTGATACTTTTCTCTTATTTTCTCTATTCTCTTTCCAACCGAAAATCTTCCTTCTCAAAAGCACCGGTAATCTGGATACTCTTTATGATATTTTCTGCAATCACCGGAGCGATCAGTGCAGGATTTGACAAATATCTGCTTCAATCCAGAAGTTTGCCACCAATGTTTGTCCTATCCTGGTTCCTTTTCTACCTTGCAGTAATTTACGGAATCATTTCGATGATTTTCTGGTTTCCGCAACGAAAAAAACTGACTCCATTCTCACTGCGGCTATCAATTGGGCTTATAGGATCATTGCTTGTCATTGCAGATATCACCTATATGAACGCACTTTCCGATCCCATAGCAAAACTTGCACTTGTTTCGGCAATCCGGCGGTCGAATGTGCTTATCTCTTTTATTGGGGGAATGGTGCTGTTCCGTGAAGGAGATTTACGGAGGAAGATTGTTCCGTTTGTTGGGATTATTACTGGGTTGATTCTGATAATGGGGTGAAAACTGGTATTTGAACAACAGCATGTAACGCCAGTTCAAAATAATTGATTGAAACGTTTTCTGTTGAGTGTATTACAGAAGTGCCGGCATTGAAGATCGGATCAGCTTTTTCTGAAACATGCGCAACTGGTACTCCTGAAGTATTTAAGATGTTGATAGGCATTTTTTCAAATCTAACTCTATGGAAATACCCTGAACACAAGATACTTAAAATACGATTGACAGAATATCCTGCACCAAGTGAAAAACTAAGCCCATTTCCTGAATAGGATTTCTTACTGAAGTAAGATAGGTTCGTAAACCCTGTTTCTAAAGGAAAAAATAGTGCACACCTTGATAACTTAAATGCCGCTTCAGCATTCACCGAATTTTGGAGACAATAGGAATTGTCATTAATGGTGAAATAACAAAAATTGTTCAACAAACCTACTCTTAAATTATGATTAATGTTAAATGCATAATTAAGCCCGCCAGAAAAAGTAATACTTGAATATTTTGCATCATACCCGCCTTCATTAGGTTGGTGAAAAACAGGAAATTTTTTCGAATCGACAATTGATGTTCCGAGGTGAATCCCGATAGAGCTATAAGGAATTTTCTGTTGTGCATTTGCCGAGCAAAAAAAAAACTATAGAAAATTATATATGAGGTAGAGAACCTGAGCATTTGTATTTCCTTTTAAGTTTGGAATGCAACTGTTTCCTGTAAAAATTCAGCTGGGTACAAGAAAAGTATTTGTCTTGAATATCGTTATACAGATAAACTACTTCGTTATAAAGATAGAGCATTCACCGGAAGAAAACGACTAGTATTTTTGCTCAACTCAATTTAAACCAGAAAATCACTGTAAGTCATTGATTTTTCGTGGGTGATTCAGGAAAGGTTTTTTGTATCCTTTTATTTTTCAAAGGGTTACGCCGGCCCGACCCGAATTTTCCCAATTCCACTAAAAGTGCTTCCCCATCAAACATCTCATTCCGCTACACCAATCTTAACAGTTAGATTACGTGACACACCCTTTATGTCAACGACATGAATTACAGCAAGATACGTCCCTTTACCGACGCGGCGGTTATTTCGGTTCATGCAATTCCAGTGAAAACCATACTCTGTTATTACCTGATCATTTGCCTGTTCAATGATTATATCTTTGGTAACAATATTCCCGACAGCATCATAGATTATTGCAGTACCATAACCTGATGTACCTTTTTTAAGTGGAATTGTAGAACTGATTGCTATAATAGCACCGTTGCGGTTATTCTTGATAATATTGACATAGTTTGCCAACACTTGTTGAGGTAAAACTGAAGCCAATTCCTGATTTATTTTTATCGGATTCGGGCTGACTGCTATAGAGATTATTCCATTACCCATCTCAACAGGAACTTTCGAACCAGATTTTCCATCCGGCGTCACTCCCTGATGATTAACAGTTCCTGCAACAAGTTGAATGCTATCTTTTTCAGGAATAACTTTATTTTCTCCAGGAGCTAATTGTATGATAACTGTTTTGCCAAATTGTTCAATTGAAACAACTTCGAATCCCGAACCATTCAGAACCTGATCGCTTGTCCACCCACCACTGCTGAAGTAGGAAAGAGCCTTTTGTGGCAATACAGTATCTAACATTTTCAAATCAACTTCTTCAGAAAATGTCAACTCAATTCTACTGATTTTATTTGATGAAGTGCCAGGAGTGTAAACAGCCCTTATTAAGAAAGGTGCATCGAAGATGCCTGTGATTTTTACCTGCACGGTGTCCTTAACCAGAGAACCCTCAGATACTTCAACTGATGCATCTCCTTCCGGACCAGTTCTGATGATTTTTCCCTCGAATTTTTTCCTGTCAATACCTGACACCAAAACGAGATCCACTCCTTCAATTGCTTTCCAGACGGTAGTCAGGGAATCTGCCATTCGGCAGTAATTGCCCCATTTATCACGCACGACAGCAAAGACTGAAGCTGTATCAATCATTTTTTCAAGTTTTACTGTGTCGATAGAATGAATGTGACGTAAGAAAGCTGAATCACTAAACACAGGTTTGGATTCAATACTGATTTTATAGGCATCCCCTGGTGTGATACTAACTGTGATCGTATCTATCAATACCTGATTGTTTACCAGAGCTTTCGCTTCCACTTTTATTTTTGAATAAGCAACTTCTGGTACCAGCAGGACTTCAGAACCGCTGGTTGCCTTTAATACGTTTACAGGATTGCCACCGCTCTCTATAATTCTCCATAGTGTTTTCTTTGCAGAATCAGGTTGCGATACATTCTTCTGGTCGGTTATTGTTGCAATAAGATAAACGCTGTCGTGAACCTTTACTACTGAATCCGGTTTTGTCGATAACGATAGACTCAACACTATAGGTATCGGCTTGAATTTTTTGTTTACATGTATAGTGATTGTATCTATCAGAACCTGATTATTAACTGTTACTTTTGCTTCAACTTTTATCTGTGATGGAGCGACTTCAGGAACCAGCAGGACTTCAGAACCTGTGGTGGATTTTAAAATACCTGAAGGATTACCACCACCCTCTATAATCCGCCACTCCGTTTTCTTTGCCGAATCAGGCTGCGAAACGTTATTCATATCAAGAACAGTTGCGATTAAGTTGACATTATCGCTATCATTAACAACAGTATCGGGCTCCGCAGAAAGATGCAGCGAGTAGGTAAATGGCTGGAATTTATTAATAAAGCTCATCGAGAGTATATCATGAACATTATAGGAGGCCCCTGTTGCACTAGTAAACCCAATATAAGCATCTTCCTGAACTAAAAGCTTTGGAAGATTGATGGAGCTGGTAAGTACAGGAGCCTGCGGGCGTATATTGACAGTATCATACCGCACTTCAAGCATCTGATTATCACCATCATAATCAACCCACGCATACCACACAGCGCCATTATTAAATTTTGTCTTTTCTGAATGAGTTTTTATCGATTTGTTATTTCCATTCGTGTCTATCCCAATATGATTATCATTGGGGTCATTGGCCTGGCTTCCATTATTCCAGGTATCAAACTCGATTCCCAGGCTACGAGGTATTCCCTGGTACCCAATTCCACCTCCCACATTTCCAACATTATTTGCTACTGTTTGAACAACAAAAGCAATTCCATCAGCTCCATCGCCGTCACCTTCATCAAGACCACCGGACTTTGTTATCTGGAAGGAAAAAAATGCGCTGAATGATGCCAAAAAGCCTTTATCACTGACTAATTTTATCGGACTTTTAATAAATGCACTACCACTCTGAGACAAGTCATCAAGAGTCAAGCGTAACACTTTTTTATTATCAGCATTAGTAGCTCCAGTGCATGTACCATTCAATTTCCAGGCAGAAAGGTCACTGAAATCATTGTAAATGATTTTAGTTGTATCTGCACCATAACAAAATGATATTGCCAACAAGATCAGTGAACATACTAAACCGTTTAAGTTAGCTTTAATTTGGTTTTTCATGCAATCTATCCTTTTTTTCCTTATGAGTCCAATATAGTGTTTGTACCAGCTACACTCTTTTATAATAAGGTTTTTTTATCAGAAAATAGCAACAATGTGAGGAGAATTCTATAATCAGTTCATCCATGTACTGCACTATTTCGATATTTTTCTATCCCATTTGTTTTTCAAACGTTTAAACTGGCCCCATACGCATTGTGTTATGGCACAATTTTGGTTTTCCTGGGATTTTTATCATCACTAAACGGACATAGTTGCAGTGAGGAATAAAACATTCCAATAATTGATGGCAACCCGGATTGGCTCAACTGTTTAGCCCATTTGATGTTATGGAACATCGGAGCATCTGTTGACACTAATGGACTCACCGGAGTCCCATCCCACCATGTTCCCATAAAGGTTTGTTTTTTACACCCATTACCAAGTGCAATATCATAAGCTGAAGAATCATGGTTAAATGTTGCTTCGATTAACGCATGAAGAGGCCTGATTATGCCATATTGTTGCAACGGTTTCAGTCCATCATCATCCTCTGCTTCAGGAAGCTGAAAGTCGGCATCGTAATCAAACGAACCGTGAACAGCGCTTTTAATGTAGATAAAATCTTTGCATGATGGTGGAATATTGATAGAGTAGAAAATATCTTCTGCAATGCGATGATCATTAAAATGGTCTTCCTCAAAAACTTCAATAACCATATTGACATTTCCGGAATACGCTGCAAACTGTTCATCACTGAAATAATACACATACGAAGGGCTCATCAGAAACAGGAAACATTCGTTACTTCCCCAATGTTTCTTTTTGATATAATACCAGGAAATTGCCAGTGATGCGCCTGCTCCGTACGCATGACCTGCAAATCCGATCCGTGTTGTGTCAACAAACTGCTTTTCTGTTTCAAGCACTGCTTCAAAGCCACTGAGCATTGCATCATAGCGGTTATTATCCGATGAAGACTGCCTGCTCTGATTTACTGTAGTTATCACTTTATACCCATTACTTGCAATATAAAGTAACAGCTGCCGGTAAACTTTACCCGATTCATTAAGCTTTGGAGAAAAAAACAACAGCGGCATTTTTCCTGAGTAATTTTCTGGAGTAAAACAGTACAAGTCACCTTTTCCACCTGCAGGGTGAGCGATGTACCGTTCGTTTACTTTATAGCTGCCACGTGAACCAAACCCCTTTTCTATAGGCATAATGGGCCAGAGGTTATTATCCTCTATGGAATCCAGAACTTCACTATTGCTGACTACATCCTTAATAACACTGTCAATTGCTAGCTTCTTTTGTACTATAGTGTCACTTTGTTGTTTTGACTCCTCTACTGCCGGAGTTTTCCAGTCCGGGGATGAAATCAGTGATTTATAATTATTTATAGTTGTTGATGAACTCACCGGAACGCTCATTGATGAATCAAAATATCGCTGAATCTTTGCCCTTGGATTAAACGTATGATTCCAGAAATTTACAAATCGGGTCTGAACATACTTCACTTGAGGTGCATCGGTTACTTCCAGAGGGGTAAAAAGTTTCCCGTTGCTCCATTTTCCCATAAATCGCTGCTGTTTTGACCCGTTACCCAGACAGACCGATTTTGCTGCTGTGTTATTATTAAATGTATAATCACAGAGAGCATCAAGAATTTTCCACACCCCATAATAATCGAAAGCATCAACATTCCAACCCCAGCGGTGAGTTCCCTCCGGCAGCTCATGCCCTGCAACCAGTTTCACTCCCTGACTTGAATCACTGTAGAGGGTGATAAAATCCTTTTCGGTATCCGGAATTGCAATAGACTGAAAAATATCAATAGCCATTCGGTGGTCATTAATGTGGTCATCATTAAAAATCTCTACTACTAACTTAACATTGGGAGGAAATGATTTCAGAAGGGAATCAGTCAATTCATATGAATACCAGGGAGCCATCAAAAACATAAAAACCCCCTTACTCCCCCAGTTTTTCTGTGTTACCGCTTTATAGGTGAAAGATGGTAATGCACCCGCTCCATAAGAATGACCTGTAAAACCGATTCTTGCAGTATCAACCATCGAACTCCAACTTTTAACTGCCGATATACAACCGTTCCAGACTGAGGTATACATCTCAAGCGGTGCAACCATTGCCGAAGACATTTCAAATGGGGTATATACAACCGAAAGCCCCCGACTCACACAATGATCAATCAACTGCTGATACACTGCAGGGTTATCAGCACCAATTCCATGGCAGAAAAAAATCACAGGAACCGGCGCTGTTATCTCCCCAGGATGAAACAAGTAAACAGAATGTTTTTCCCATACCGGGTGTTTTATGGAATCGACCTTTACACTATATCTTCCTTTGGCCCCATACCCACTATCAATAGGAAGGAATGGCAGAGAGGTTCTCATTTGTGCATTGCAGGGCAGGTGCATGCACGATATAAAAATGACAATAATTATAATTTGGCTCAATAATTTCATATATCAAAAATATAGTACCTCCATTTAAACAGTTCAATGATGTTTTTCTCAGAGGTTCTGTATTTGCTTTTTATGATCTATGATAGATTTCATTTTGAGTGAAAGGATCCATCAATGAACACTCCTTCGACAGAAAAACAAAAAAAGGACACTTTTCGCCTTTTTTTAGCACAAACCGCACTTAAGCTAGGAACAATTGCTGGTGCATGGCGAGTTGCATTGCCGGCTATCGAGACAATAGCACACTCTCTCACCCTGGCTAATCATAAAAGTGAAATTCAGGATGGTTCAAGACGGCAACGTGAAGATAAGTTTTATATGATTTTCAATGTTGTCAGACTGGCATTAAAAGCGTATGAGCGTGGATCTCCTGCAGTAAAAGATATTGTGTTGAACCTGTTTTTAAAAGAGTTTCTGGATCCATCCAATGCAGAGAAAAAGGAACTTTTCTACGACAAATACGGAGTGAACCCTCCCGGTTTTATGACCATCTCCCCTGAAGGGACCTGCAATCTTCACTGTAAAGATTGTTACGCGGCTAGTGTCTCTACCGACCTGCCACGCTTGAACGCAGAAACTCTCACCAGAATTCTCCAAGACAAAAGAGAACAATGGGCTAGCTGGTTTACAGTAATTTCCGGCGGCGAACCATTTAAATGGCGTGATAATGGAAAAGATCTGATAGATATAGCTTCTGAAAATCGCAATCAATTCTTTATGGTCTATACAAACGGAACACTAATCGATAAAACCGCCGCACAACGTATGGCAGATACTGGAAATATTGCTCCAGCGATTTCTGTTGAGGGTTTTGAACAGGAAACGGATGAACGCAGAGGTAAAGGAACTTACGGAAAAATTATTGATGCGTTCGAAAATCTTGAAAAGGCTGGTGTTCCTTTTGGAATCTCGATTACCGCAAATGCTTTAAATGTTAAAAATCTGTTCACCGACAAAATGGTTGACTTCTACTTTAAGAAGCATGGTGCTTTATTCGAGTGGGTATTTCAGTATATGCCAATTGGCCGGGGGGCTGATGTAGCATCCCAGGTTCCCCCTGATGTGCGTAAAGAGATCTGGTTCAGGGAACAGGAACTTATCAGAAAAGAGCGTCTCCTTATAGCCGATTTCTGGAACGGCGGACTATATTCATCCGGATGTATTGCAGGCGGAAGAGAAGATGGGTATTTATATGTCGACTGGGCGGGAAATATCTACCCTTGTGTTTTTATTCCTTACTGGAAAGACAATATTCATCAGATATACAGTCAAAACCGTTCTCTCAGTGATGCACTGTTTTCTGATCTTTTTACAGGTATTCGTCAATGGCAGAAAGAGTACAGTTTTAGAAAACCGATATCTGAAAAAGGTAATGAAATCCGCCCCTGCTTTTTCAGGGACCACCACGATACCGCACGAAACCACTTTTGTCAATGCAATGCCAATCCTGGCAACGAATCCGCAGCGGTATGCCTCAAAGATGATGAGTACCACAATGCAATGAGAAAGTATGATAAGGATTTCGCGAAACTGGTGGATCCGGTCTGGGATGATCTATATAAAGATAGTGGTGAATAGTTCACTACTCATATCGTAACGCTTCCACAGGATTCATCCGGCAGGCTTTAATCGCCGGATAGAGTCCAAACAGTACACCTATACTTACAATCAGAGTGACAATAAAAAGAAGATGAGAAAGCAGTATGGTAGGCTCTATTACCCCATCTGTCGATCGGTAGATTTCTTCCTTGAAAAGCAGTGGTGCTGATCCCAGAATGACACCAAACAATCCGCCAGTAATTGACAGTGTCACTGTTTCTGTAATAAACTGAACAAATATCTGATAATTATCTGCACCCAGCGCTTTACGTGTACCAATTTCCCTTATTCGTTCAGAAATACTTGAAAGCATTACGTTCATAATACTCAACCCGCCAGCTGTTAAAGATAGCAGAGAAATAATACCCATAAGCAAACTGACATTGTTAAGCATGCTGGTTATCTGATCCAGCCACTCAGCGGTTCGATATTCGAAATCTTCAACACCCCTGTGTTTTTCAATTAGTTTTGTCGCGACCCTGCTGGCATTCGCTTTGACATCCTGAGCAGAATTTAACTGAACCATAATTGTACCGGGGTCCGGATCCGCTCCTGATATTCTGTCGATCATTGTCTGCAATGGAATAATTATCCCCTTTTTCAGGTGCCAGGGCTGATGATTTTCTTCCTTGAACCTGTAATACCCAACAACTGTTAACTGAACACTTCGGACTGTCAGTGTAGTACCGTTAACTTCATCAATGGATTTTAATGCATATTTTTTCATCACTTTTTTAGCAACATCTTCAGATATTACACAGTTTTTTGAGGCCATATCAAGATCATTCTGATCGATCCATCTGCCTTTTGCGATATAGATGTTATCGGTATCAAGAACCAGGCTTTGCATATTCAGTCCTCTGACTACACACAGCATCGATTCATTTTTAAAAGGTATATCGATATGTCGTGTTATGACAAGCGGGACATCTTTAACGAGTGTTGAATTTTCTTTCAGATAATCAGCATCTGAGAGTCGCAGGCCCCGGGATCTGCTCCAGGTAATTTTCTCTTCTAATGCAGGCTCGGCTTTTTTCCAGAACCATACCGATCCAACCCATTTCACCATCTTCACATTTAAAAAAACATCTATGCCACCGATAAGTGTCAGCATGATCATTAGTGAAGCAACACCGAGCATCACACCGGTCATTGACAATATTGAACGCAGCAGGTGTGTCCCCATCTCGATAAGTGCCATCTTGAATCCGACTATAACAGAACGCACAAGTACTTTAATAAGATTAACCATTATGCATCCTTAAAACCGCAGTGCATCCGCAGGCCGTAGTAATGCAGCTTTGATTGCGGGCGCAAGACCACTGCTGATACCGGTCACTACAATAAAGGTGATCGCAACAATATAATCTTCTGTTAAAAGCTGCGGATTAAAGGGAAACATTCCTTTTGGAAACATGGTCACCGATGCACCAAGGGCTAGTCCTGGTATCCCACCGACAAGGCATAACAGGATCGATTCGATGACAAACTGCACTAGCACATCATAATTATTTGCACCAAGGGCTTTCCGTACCCCGATCTCCCTGATCCTGTCCCCAATTGCCGCAAACATGATATTCATTATGCTGATACCACCGACAAACAGGGTGATCACTGCAATACATACCAGTATCACTTTCATTCCCGCTGAAGCAGATTTCATTTCACGGATCTTATCAGCATTCGATTCGACAATGAAATCCTCAACACCCCGATGCCATTCCAGAAGTTTTGCTGTAAATGCAGTCCTTGCTTCCCGCTCGAAACTACTATTTACAAGTTCAATTTCAAATGATTCGGGGTTTGTCTGTGATGACATGAATTTCTTTTTATAATACTCATAGGGCAAAAAGACCTGGTATCCCCGCCAGGAAAGTTGATCACCAGTTTCAATCTGTCCAATAATCCTGAAAGTAACTTTATTGATAACGATACTTTTTCCAACAGCAGGTACATTGTTGCCAAACAGCCGTGACGAAACCCGTTTTCCGATAATACATACAGGTTCGCATTGATCAAGATTTTTTACACTGAAAGGCGGCATAAATGCAGCTTCGATTTTGTAGGCACGGAGATATTGCTGATCAACAGCGTTAAGTGATGCACGCGTTGACTTCCCATTTGCAGATACCGGGCCCCAGGGAAGTTCATAGTGACGAAGATACGCCCTCACAAAGCTGAAACTCTTCTGTAAGTTTTCCGCATCAGCGGATTTAAGGCCTGGTGATTTATTAAAGCGCCTTTTTTCTGCGCTGTTTTCTGCGGGCTTCTGTTTTACCGTTAAAATATTCAGGCCCCCGATAACAGTCATTTTTTCTTTTATATCATTGTCAATAGCTCGAATGAAAGAAATATTTGCAAGCAGTGAAACAGCACCAAGGAATATCCCGAATGATGTAATAAGCGATCGTGTTTTATTGGAAAAAATCTCGATAAAACACAGCTGGGTATTTACACTCAGCAATCGCAGGAGTCTCAGCAGCGACACTTATACAATCCTTCCATCTACCAGATGAATGATTTTCTTTGCACGCAATGCAACATCTTTTTCATGAGTGATCATTACAATGGTGTTACCCTCTTCATTGATTTTTGTCAAAATGTCGAGAATCTCCATCGATGTATGTGAATCGAGGTTTCCTGTAGGTTCATCAGCAAGAATAATCGATGGTTTCTTAACTAACGCACGGGCAATTGCGACCCTTTGTTTCTGGCCACCAGAAATCTCATTAGGCTTATGCTTTCTCCGATTCCACAAGCCAAGCCGGTTCAGTTCCTCTTCAACTCTTTTTTTACGCTCGGCTACCGGAATGTTTGCGTAAATCAATGGGAGTTCGACATTTCCGGCAACGGTGAGTTTTGGAAGGAGGTTAAAGTTCTGAAAAATAAACCCGATCTCTTTGCCTCGGATTTCAGCAAGTTTCAACTCTTTCATCGATGATGTATTTACCCGGTTTAGAAAATACTCTCCTGAAGTAGGATTATCGAGACATCCCAGGATGTTCAGTAGAGTCGATTTCCCGGCGCCACTCTGACCCATAATGGCCGGGAATTCACCTTTACACACTGTAATATTGATATTGTCCAGAACGGGGATTGTCTGGGAACCAAGTGTATATTTTTTGCATAGATTGACGGTTTGCAGTACTGATGTTGATTGTGGTGTGTTCATAGTTACATCTTAGGAGATTCTTTCCGCTCAAACGGAACTACTACATCACCCTCTTTAAGCCCCGATTTAATTTCATAATACTTAAAATCGGTCTCACCAACTTTGATTTTAGTTCTAACCGGAGTTTCAATTCCCTGATCACTTTTACTCATCTTATTAACAAAATAGAGCGTATCATCTTTTTCCACATAGTTATAGGGAACCCCCAACACGCCTGGAATCTCTTTGATCGTAAAAACAACATTCACATTAATCCCTGGAGCGATACCCGGAATTAATGAATCGATCGATACACGAACTTCAAAGCCCGAAAGCTCATCATTCTGATTTTTACGGGCACTTAACGCAATGAATGTAACAGTTCCATTTGTTCGGGCGTTCTCATTAGCTTCCGGTTTAATTATAACAGGAGCACCCTTTTTGATATGGATATAGTCAACTTCACCAATTGTTGTTATCACTTCGAGATTATTGATATCTGCAACAGTTGCGATCTCTGTTCCACTCTGAAAACCGGTTGTAGCTGACACCGCGATTTCGCCCTCTTCTACAGATAGTTTCGTTAAAACACCTGAGATTGGTGAAATGATAACCGTCTTACTCAATTGATCCTTTACATCAAGAAGTTCCAGTTTCTGACGAAGTAAATTTATTGAATCAAGCTGCTGCTTCATATCAAGATCAAACACTTTTTTTGCTGACAAAGAACCACTGGTATGAAGTTCGGTTCCATCATTGAAATCACGCTGCGATTTTTTGAACTCTATCTGTGCTTCATGTACCGATAACTCAAGTTTCTGTTTCTGGGTATTGAGTCGGTAGGGATCTATATACAGTATCGTATCACCCTTATTGATCGATTGTCCCTCTTTAACATACACTTTTTCGATCTTACCACTTGCTTCAGATTTAATATCAACCTTATTTACCGAGTTCACTTCACCGCTTTGTGATACAACATCCCTAATGTCAACTTTTTTAACCGTGAAAGTTTCAACAAACTTGGGTTTTTCGGACTTTTTTCCACTACATCCTGTCAGCAGAACTGTAATGATAACACTAACGGTAAGGAGTAACTTCTTCATCACACATACCCCGATATCAATCAATTAAAATATTAAATTTCTGAAACAGTGTACCGGTAAGTTCATCAACGATAACTTCCAGACGCTTCATCTCTATTTGTGACTTTAAATAATCAGTTTCACTTTTTATGAGTTTATCATTTGCATCAGAGAGCTCAATCCTGTCAATCGTTCCAAGTTCGTACTCTCTTTGAGCGATTTGAAGACGCTGTCGTGCAACAGCAACAATCTGTTTCATAAGTGCAAGACGACTTAACTCCTGTTTCCATGACATTCTGAGATTTCTGATCTGGTTTTTCGCTTCAATACGGTACTGTTTTTCATTAATCTCGTTTTTCATGAATTCATACCGCGATTTTGCCTGAAGATCCAGATTTTTTTTAACTGGAATCGAATAAGAAAAAAGTAATCCGATCACTGCATTTGAAGAATACCCGTAATTGCCACTGAAAAAGTTATCACCCCTCTGATCCCTATAAATACTAGCATTCAATCGAAGATCCGGGTAGATGTTGTGACGTATCTTTTCATGTTCAAGACAGAGCCGCTGAGTTATCTTCTGGTACACCTGAAGTTTGGGATCGAATTGTTCAAATAACATGAACAGAGTGGAATCATCTGCCAGATCATCAACGTGCACATCACAACTGTCATTTACCCAAAGTGTATCTGGTGTTAAGGTAAGCTCTGAAGCGAGACGGCTGATAGAAATCTCCATCGCAATATTTGCATCAAGGACATTCTGTTGAGCCGTAAGCATGTCAAGATTCGCTTTAATCGAATCCAAAACTGTACCCTCACCAATTCTCATACGAGTTTTTTCGATCTGAAAAAGATCCTCTGCTCTACGCAATTCATTACGATAAATTGTCAGCAGTGATTTTTTTTCATACGCATCCCAGTAAAGCGATCTGATTTCAGAAAGTTCACTCAGTAAGGAATTCTTCCTCTCTAGAGACAACTGATTACTGTGAATTGCAGCAATAGTAATTGCATGATTCAGTTCTCCATACCTGAACGCATCCTTTAATAACGGCTGGGTGTAACTCAACGAATATGTGCTCTTATGTCCCAGAGAGCGGGAATGATTGACATTTGTAACTGCTCCCTCCATCGCTCCCGTAATTTCACCACCCCCGGGCAGTTTTTGCTTTATCGCGATTTGGGAAGCCACTGAAGAAACAGGGTTTATTCTATAAATTTCCGTGTAAGCAGTTTTTGTGGTAGTATCAAAGCGGGTTATTGTATCATTTTGGGGAATACCAGTTGAAACAGTCGGTTCCATCGAAACGGTAACCACAGGAAGACGATCCTGGAGCAGAGAATGAATATCGAGAGAGTCGATGCTTCGATCCAGAGCAAGGATTTTGAAGCTGTTTTTTTTCTTTAGCGCAGTAAAAACCGCACTCGATTCTGTCAATTCATCAGCAGACACAATCCCTGCTGAAAAAGAAAGAAATAATATAATTAAGCGTTTTAACAACATAACGGGTTGCATTCACTAAATCGTTAAAAAATAAGGACTACTGGAGTAAAATACTCAAAAAATCGGCTTAAAGCATTATAATTTTTAGCAGTAGCCCTGTTACATCTGCTTGAATTAATAACTTACGTAACAACAATACATTTATTTCACATTTGTAGATAATTTTATACGGGTAAGATTAACGAATATGCCTGAAACTATACTATTATAATTTCAGGCAAAAGTACTATTGATTAGCAATACTATAGGCAGCAGCTGTTAAAGGAGATCGTTTGAGGATATCGCCACCGATCTGTATCTCTGCCCAGAGGTTTTGATTTCGGCCGATTACTGAACGAAGCGTATCGGAAGTTGTCCCTTCACCAAGTCGTGCAACAAAATTACCGTTTGAAACGGAAATCGCCTGGTTATTTGCAACATAAAATGTTTCAGTATACATCACTGTCCCCACGGTATCCCGGTCATATAACCTGATTGTCGCATCCAGAGAAACGGGATCTGGTGTCCCAAGAGGGTTTCCAGAATTGTCAAAAACTCTTGCTGTGATTGTAAGTTTTTGTGCATTGGGTTTAACCTGGTTAGCAACAAATGTTGCAGTGATTGTTTTGTTACTGTTCATGATAATTGTTGCAGGGTTTTGAGATCCGGTGAGCGATCCCCCCCAGCTGACAAAACGATATCCCGAGGATGGTGTTGCGGTCAAGGTGACTGATGTACCCGATGGATACGTTCCGGAACTTGGGGATACCGATCCACCACTTGAAGAAGTAACTGATAGGGTATAATTAACCGGAATCAGTTCGAATGTGGCAGTGATAGTTTTATTGCTGTTCATCACAATTGTCGCCGGATTGGTTGAACCAGTCAAATCACCACTCCAGCTGACAAAACGATATCCAGAGGATGGCGTTGCGGTCAATGTGACTGATGTACCCGATGGATATGTTCCTGAACTGGGAGACACAGAACCACCACTTGAAGACGTAACTGAAAGGGTATAATTAACCGGAATCAGTTCGAATGTGGCAGTGATAGTTTTATTGCTGTTCATTACAATTGTTGCCGGATTGGTGGACCCGGTCAGATCACCACTCCAGCTGACAAAACGATATCCCGAGGACGGTCTTGCGGTCAATGTGACTGATGTACCCGATGGATATGTTCCGGAACTGGGAGATACAGAACCACCACTTGAAGATGTAACTGAAAGGGTATAATTAACCGGAATCAGTTCGAATGTGGCAGTGATAGTTTTATTGCTGTTCATTACAATTGTTGCCGGATTGGTGGACCCGGTCAGATCACCACCCCAGCTGACGAAACGATATCCCGAGGATGGTGTTGCAGTCAGTGTGACTGATGTACCCGATGGATATGTTCCGGAACTGGGAGATACAGAACCACCGCTTGAAGAAGTAACTGAAAGTGTGTAGTTTGGCGTTGATCCATCAGTCCAGGTAATATTATCGTACGTTGTATACTGATTCCACTGGCTGTAATATCCATACCCAACCTTTCCAGACGGGTGATTAGCATCGGTGAATGTTCCCATTAAATTATTGTTGATGTAGCAACGGAATGTAGAACCTGAAGCGACAACTCTTAATGTAAAGGTTGTACCGATAGTGAAACCACTTGCTACCGTTGTACCTGTTCCATCGGGGTTGGTTGAATTAGGGATTGCTTTGATATAACTTCCCCACTGGTCAGCAGGTCGTACGGTGACAAAAATAAAAGAAGTTGTTGAAGCGTAACGGAGTATCACACCTCCAAATTGACCATTCCATTGATCTGAAGTCATGACTACTTCAAGGGTACCGTCATTGGTGCACGCGTAATTATTGATAAGCATGCCAACGCTATTACTACTCGCTGCAGGAGAGGCCACACCGCCGCCTTCTGTCCAGCTGCGAGCACCAGTACTTGTCCAGCCAGTGAGGACGTTATCGTTGTGATTGTCTGAGAATCCCTGAGCAAATACGGTAGTAAATGATACAAGAATTAACGAGAAAAAAAGGGCTTTACCCGAAAATGATTTTTTGTGCATGATGATTCCTTAAAAGTTTTTACTATTCTATATTGAAAGCATTTGACAATATAGTTGAAGCGTTCGGTTATTGTCAATATCTAAAAACAACATTTTTTCAATTATTCTGATAATTATAAACAACTGGTCAGGGGAAAACCCAACACTATTTAATTGTTGCAACATCAATTGTGTATGAAGAACGTTAACACTCCCATTGTTTTATGCACCGGAATACACTATTTTATAGAATATTCGAAGTAATTGCAAAACATGGTATCATCACTCTTCGATATACTCGAGCTGTGCAACTTGTTTTTAAAAGAATTCTATTACTACCAATGTTTCCATTTCAAAAACCTATTCTCACCAAACAAAAAGCTGCTTTAGCTAAAGAATGCTCAGAACTCATTGAGCATATCTGCAGAAACAACAAACATCAAATGAGACCCCGTGAGTACAAGGCAATCGCAGAGCTGGCTATTGCGTGTGCGCCAGCAAATTTCCTTGTATTTGGTCTTGGACGAGACACTGCTTTATGGAAAATGGCTAATCCGGGTGGTCAGACAGTATTTCTTGAGAATGTTCAGGAATGGATTGATATCTCTCACGCCAATGATCCTTCAACACAAGTGTATAAAGTCGCATACACAACCAAGCGTACTGAGTGGAATGTAATCCAGGATGATTTACAAAAACTTACCATGCAATTGCCTGCTGAAGTTACTAATCAAAAATGGGATATAATTCTAGTTGATTCACCTGGTGGTGCTTTTGATTCAGATCCCGGACGTATGCAGAGTATCTACTCCGCTGCACAATTAAAGCCAAAACACATTTTCCTTCATGACTGCAATCGAACGGTTGAAAAATTCTACTTTCGAAAATTCATTTCCCCCACTCCCAGAAAAATCAGGAAATTGTGGTATACTCAGCTGGTAACCGATTGATTTTGTCGTTTCATTTCTTCAAATAATTACCATCTTGTCATAGCCTGTCAGGTGAACCTGTATATATTTTTCGAGAACAATATAGTTTTAACTTTTTGTTTTTGAATGAGGTATAGTATGTGCAAAAGATCAGTGATTTTCGCGGTCTCTGTTGTATTGGTGATGTTTTTAAACACGGGTGTAAATGCCGGCTCATGTGAAACCTATGAGATGAAAATCGGGACTATTCCGGTAATAAGTATCATGGACACCTTTTTTGAGATGAATAGTTCATTGATAAAAAATGGAAATCCCGACACACTATCAAAATATATGCTAAATGGAAAGTCGTTGAGTTCAGTTAACACTTTTATTGTCGAAACTAAAAAGCATTCCGTTCTCATTGATGCTGGAATGGGTGCGCATCTTCCTGGTAATCTGGAGAGTATAGGCAAGTCTCCGAAAAATATTGATCTGGTACTTCTCACCCATGGACATGGTGATCATGTTTCAGGACTTATTAAAGATGGGAAACCCGTTTTTCCAAACGCAAAAGTGCTGTTTTCAGAAAAGGAAAAACCACTCTATGAAGATAAAGCTATTGAGTCCACACCTGATCAGTACAAACCGTTCATTAAAGCTGCAAATGAGGTATTAAAGGTATATGGAAAAAATGTCGGAGTGTTTTCATTTGGAGACACTATTACTGATGGGATTATTGCAGTTGATCTGAGTGGGCATACTGCAGGTCATTGCGGATTTCTGATATCATCCAATGGACAGAAACTTTTAATTGCAGGTGATTTTCTTCATATAGCACCAATTCAGTTTCCGCACCCTGAATATTCTTTGGTTTACGATGCAGATATTGATGCGGCTGCTGCAAAAAGAAAAGCTGTTCTTGAAAGATGTGTGAAAGAGAAGATGCCTGTTGCAGGAATGCACATACAGTTTCCGGGAATAGGTAATGTAGAAGCCGGGACTGTTGGGTTTGTGTTTAAACCAATAAGGTAAGTCCAATTTATTCTTTCAGAATTGATACCTGCTGTGTTTTGAGATTTACTTTACATGTTTTACTTTATCCCAATTCAATTCAAAACGCAACAGGTATTTTCTCAACCGGTCGGCATCATTGACATTATTTTTTCTCTCTCTGCTTGATGAAAAAAGTATCCTCCCTGCTTCGGATAGCGTTCCACATTCTTTGCATACCGTAACTACATCGGCCAATTGTACACGATCGAAGCGGTCAAGATTGGTCAGGTACTCAGAGGGTAGTATGGTTTCAAGGACAGATTCAGTTGAATATGTATTTGATGGATACCACCTTTCTTTCAATCGAAGAATTTCATTTTTAACATTATTTTCATCGATTCTGCCGATTTCTGCCAGTGTAGCCATACGACGAATTGCACCGTTGAGGTCTCTGAAATTTCCTGACCAGAGGGCAGTTGCAGAAAGTGCAAATGTCAAAAAGCACCGGCGAGCTTCCGTGTTAAAGGTTATATGCTGGCCGGTTCTGCTTGCAAACTGATCGAGTTCGAAATCGATATTTGGCTCGATATCTTCAGGTCTGTTGCGCAGTGATGGAAGTGCGAATGTCCACAGATTAATACGCGCAAGCAGATCATCTCTGAATAGTCCCTTACGTACATCTTCATGGAGATTATGGTTTGTTCCTGCAATGAGTTGAAAGTCGCTTTCTGATTCGACATCTGAGCCGACAGGGAGAAATATTTTTTCTTCCAGTGCCTTGAGCAGCATTGCCTGTTCATCGAGATTAAGGTCACCAATTTCATCAAGAAACAGCATCCCATGATGAGCTTTTTTTAATAAACCAGCTCTTTCGGTTGCTGCGCCGGTAAATGCTCCTTTGACATGCCCAAAAAGAGCAGACATCGCCTGATCTCCTCGTAAGGTCGCACTGTTTACTTCAACAAAATCACCTTTAATCAGCTGACGAACCTTTTTCAACTCGTAAATTCTTCGTGCAAGCTGGGATTTTCCTGCGCCAGTGGGACCAGTTAATAGTATTGGATCTGTTGAGCGGACCGCAACATTTTCAATATTATCTATCAGTGCATTGAAAGTTTTATTTCGGGTTTTGATTCCTTGCTTTAAATAATTGGTTGCATCAACCTGGTTTTGATGAAATCGTGATGCAAGTGCATCATAACGTGAAAGGTCAAGATCGATAATTTTATAAAATCCACTTCCATCATTCTGCTTACGCGGTGGTTCAGACTGAAGCAGTTTGCCAGGAAGCCAGTGAGATTCTGTAAGAAGAAATAAACAGATTTGAGCTACATGTGTACCTGTTGTAATATGGATATAGTACTCTTCTTTTTCCCTGTCAAAGTGATATGATCGGGAAAAATCATAAATGACGCTGTAAACCTGTGCAAAATCCCACCAGTCACTTGAAGTAACCTCGTGGAAAACGACAGTCGTTTCCGGTGAAACACTTCGAATGTCATCACGGGTAATCTCTGCAAGTTTTCGATGTTTTGGTTCGTGGAGCAATTCGATACGGTTAACGAGAAACTCTTCATGCTGGCAGAGTGAGATTGTCGGCCGCCATCGGGACCATCGTTTTTCAGATGAAAAACCTGCTGCATCGAGTGTTGAACCGAGAAATCCGATTACGACATTTTTACGCTGTCTGGCCATTGTCGGTTCTCTTTCTTTGTATTCACTATTTTATCGTTATCATCCAAAGTTAGTAACCATAGAATATAATCTAAATTGTTATATAATCGTATAAAAAATAAAAACGTTCTTGCAAGTCGTATTCTTATTAAAACGGAATATATTCATATAATTCAACAACTTACGCATTCACCTGGTATCTGTCACACATTTGGCACTGTTTATGCAATATATGCAGACACAAGATAACGATCTTTGATAATCTGGTGTGAGAGCTGCAGGGTGATAGCTCAGAATCGGACAGAGCAACGGAAAAACTGAAGCCGTGCTGTAAAAGGAACAACAGGCTTTTTCAAAGTATCGGACATGGTTTGCGGATGCACATCAAGCGGCCTTCAGTAATGAGGGCGGGTAATTTGCTGATGGAAGCGAGTTTTCCAAAGAGTTCGAGTACTGTTGTTGCGTGGGTTCAAATCCCACTCACCCTGCAGGTCTCATGCACCATTTTTTCAAATACTTTTTGAACATTTACTTTTTTAATAGAGGAGGCTTACATGGCCAACAAAACGTTGTTTGCACAAAAAAACGGGAGTAAACTCCCTGAAGCGAATGTGCGAAATGAAGCGTCAGGAACTGCATACGGATTCTCATCTGAACATGCTCTGGCACAACTTAGTGTGACAGGGTGTTTCAACGGTGTATTTTATGCTGAAGCTGAAGACATGCTTAAAAAAGTAATAACTTTAACAAATACTGTATCGCCCGATTTTATTGCACGAACAGCAGTTTACAGCAGAAAATATGGGTATATGAAAGATATGCCTGCATTACTTTGTTCAGTACTTGCTGCAAAAAATGTTGGTTTATTGGCAACCATTTTTAACACTGTTATTGACAATGGCAAGATGTTGAGGAATTTTGTACAAATTGTTCGTTCCGGAACTACCGGAAGAAAATCACTGGGAACCGCACCAAGGAGATTAGTGCGTAACTGGATCCAGCAGCGAACCGATGAAGATTTGTTCAAGGTATCTGTCGGAAACGATCCATCGCTTGCAGATATTATCAAAATGGTACATCCTGACCCGGTAGACAAAAGGCGTGAAGCACTTTTTGGATACTTGATCAGGCGTCCGTATGATAAAGCATTGTTACCACATGTTGTAACCGCTTTTGAAGATTACAAAGCCGGGAAAACTGATACTATGCCAGATATTCCATTTCAATTTCTGACATCACTTGATTTGTCAGAAGCCGAGTGGAAAAGGATTGCGTTACATGCTCCGTGGCAGATGACCAGAATGAACCTTAATACGTTTTTACGGCATGGAGTTTTTAACGAAAAAAGTTTGACTTCAGTAATTGCAGAACGATTGCGTAACAGGAATGAGATTCGAAAAGCGAAAGTGTTTCCGTATCAGTTGATGACTGCATACAGAATGTGCTCGAGAGAAATCCCAGTCAGCGTTCGGAATGCATTACAGGATGCACTTGAGATTGCTGTGGAGAATGTACCTGAATTGAACGGCAAAGTGTATGTTTGTCTTGATGTATCGGGGTCAATGCATTCTACTGTTACTGGTTTTCGAAAAGGGGCTACATCAACTGTACAATGTATCGAAGTCGCGGCTCTGGTTGCAGCCGCGGTTTTGAGAAAAAACATTGATGCTGAAGTAATTCCGTTTTCTGATGATGTAATTAAAACAACTCTGAATCCAAGAGACACGGTAATGACGAATGCAAAATTGTTATCATCACTGCCAAGTGGAGGAACTTGCTGCAGTGCACCGTTGAAATGGTTGAATAAACGCAATGCTGCAGGAGAGATGATAATTATGTTATCTGATAACCAGTCCTGGATTGAAACTGTGGGTAATCCTCACAAGAAGCATACAGCAACGATGGAGGAGTGGTCTAAATTTAAAATGAGGAATAGAAATGCAAAAATGGTCTGCATTGATCTGCAGCCATACGCTCATTCTCAAGCTCAGGAACGGGAAGATATAATGAATATAGGTGGATTTTCAGATCAGGTGTTCGATATCATTGCACTGTTCAGCAAAGGAGAGTTATCTGGTGCACACTGGGTCAATAAAATCAATTCTATAACGTTGTAATACTATGTTGAATTTATGGGTGAATGCTGATAGAACTACATACCGAAACATTGCTGTTTTATCAAACCTTGTCGCCCTAATTTAAATCTGGTAAATGCCTGTGGAACTACATCGCTATTAACGACGTTGTCGCGGGTTCGAGTCCCGTCAGTTCCACTACGACCATTTGAATGATCGTAGTGGGACTGTAGCTCAGTTGGCAGAGCACGATGTTTCACAAATCCTTGTTACCGGATTCTTTTTTAACTTAAGTGAGATAATTGCAAAGTATTCCGTGATGTACCCTTCGAGAGCCTCAGGGTACGTTTTTGTTAAAATCCGCTCCCTGAGGCTCTCGAAGGGAGCGTTAAAAAGAGTTTTGCAGTTACCTCAAGTATATTGAGGTTTAACAAATGCATGTGGAACTACATGTGTTGCAGGTTCAAATCCCGTCATTCAGAGTAATCTGAATGTAGCTCAACCAGGTAGAGCAATGAAATGTTTCACAAAAACCTTGTTGTTAAACCACTTTATTTTAAGATGTAAAATATAGAAAGGTACTATAATGAATTCTGAAAATGTAATCAAACCTGCAATTATCTCCACAGGAGTTGCCACAGGAATTCTTCCGGGCAGAAACAGTGAAAGTAAACCGATAGCGGTTATCGGAACCCAGGCCATCCGTGATGGAATTGAAGCACAGTGTCTTGAACAGGCGCTCAATGCGCGATCTTCCCCGGGAGTTACCCAGTTAGTTGTAAATCCGGATGCTCATCAGGGATATGGAGCACCAATCGGCTGCGTTCTCGTTTCTCCGACACATATCTATCCGGGACCTGTCGGGGTTGATATCAAATGCTCGATGAGTCTTTTACAACTTGATCTCCCGGTTTCTGAGATCGCTGATAAACGGATCAGGCGGGATCTTATAAATGCTATTACCGAGCGAACACCGACAGGTGCGGGTCAGGGACAGCGGGATGTTAGAAAATCACGCAAAATTTCATACGAGCACGCTGTTCAGGCCGTTATTGAAGGTGCATCAAAACAGGTCTGTGAAGCTTTACAGATTCCTGTTTCCTGGTCTCAACGATGTGAGGATGCCTTTCACCGCGGACACGATGGATCGATTGATGCATTAACTTCACGTTTTGACAAAATCAGGAAGCTGAAAGTATTCAGCAACATGAAAGAAAAACTGACACAGCTCGGGTCTTATGGCGGCGGAAACCATTTTGGTGAATGTGAAGCTGTATCAATTGAAAATGACGAAAAGAATATGGCTACTGCAGATGTTTTCGGACTGAAAAATGATTCTGTTGCATTTTTATCGCATTGTGGATCAAGAGGATTTGGAAATATTCTGGCCACAAACCAGTTTAAAGTGCTGTTCGATCATTTTCAAAAATGGAACATTCCATTGCCAGCTCAGGACCGGCATCTTGTGTATGCACCGCTTGGTTCAACTGAAGCTAACGACTATCTTGACGATATGGCGCTAGGGGCCAATTTTGCAACAGTTAATCATTTATTGATAAATGCTCTTGTTCTTGAAGCATTCCAGGAGGTTATTCCGGGAGTTACAGGAAATCTGGTGTATTTTATCAGTCATAATATTGCACGTAAGGAGATCTTTGAAGGTCGTGAATGCTGGGTGCATCGAAAGGGTGCAACAAGAGCGTTTCCAGCGGGTCATTTTGCTCTGAAAGGAACACCATTTGAAAAAACCGGTCATCCGATTCTTCTTCCAGGAAATCCGGTCAGTGGATCTGTTGTCATGACAGCCGAAAAAGGAGCTGAATTAAGCTGCTACAGTGTAAATCACGGTGCAGGACGACAATTGGGACGTAAAGCCGCTTTTCGGGAGCTTAATCAGGGATTAGTTGATAAAGAGTTTAGAGATGCTGATATATTAACTAATTGCCGGACGTATCCTAAAGATGAGGCTCCATCGGCATACAAGGATTTTGACGAAGTTGTACGAAGTGTTGAACTGGCAGGTCTTGCACGCACAGTTGCTCGTTTGAAAGCACGTTTTGTTATCAAGGACTCATCAGGAGCTGATGATTAGCAGGTTATTGCCTGGTTTTTGAATAAGAAAATTTAACCGAAACTCGGCGATAGCTTGACGCGAATAACGCGCAATCTATTGCGCATAAAGGCTTTCAGACTTTTCGGTCTTATCACCAGTCGATAAAACCTTCAAAGTCTTCAAGTCTTTCTGCTGCAAAATCTTGCGGTTCTTCATCGTCACCTATCGCCGAGTTTAGGTTTAATTATTAAAAACGACTCAATTGTAGA
>JBNKZD010000145.1:0-12095 GCA_050301235.1 Chitinispirillaceae bacterium
CAAAATTCTAAGCGGCGCGGCTCTTTATTTTTTATTATTCTTCTTGTCTTTTAAACTCTAATTATTTCTTATGGAGCGCCGCCTATATGTATAAAATGTCATTTTTTATTTCGCATAACAGGCAGAAAAGTCCCCAATGAACCTCTCCTTCCAGGAAAAGCAAACCCAGGCACGTGCTCTGTTATCGGAGAATGCTGTTACAGCTTTTGATGAGGGGTTTTGTGTTCATCTTCAGTCCGGGCGTAATCCCAATCTTGGAAACCTGCTTGGATCGGAGCGGGCCCTTTTTTACATGCATATCGCCTACCGGATGCTTCTGTTCCGTCGTGAACACGAGCTGGAGCCGCTTCATGAAGATCTCTACCGGGCGGTCCGCGATGCGCAACAATCAATTAATGATGAACCATATCAGCCCGAACATTACACATCAGATATTAACAATCTTCACGAGTGGAAATTAATTACCATTCGCCTTGAGAAAGAGCGGATCAAAGGGTATAAGGATACACGGCGGACCAAATACCGTTATGGCCTTACTGATGAGACTATCCGGTTTCTTGTCTGGCTTGAAGAGCGTCTTCAGGATGATATCGAAGAGCATATCAGTGATGCGCGGGATCTTCTGGAGGAAGTTGCCGGTACGATAAAAGAACTGCGGCGGTTCCTTAACACATTGCATAACCAGAACCGGGATCCTGATGAGAATGAGGCGCGGCGAATCCTGTATCAGATTAACAAACTGGATCAACTGTCGCATGATGTCGATTCGACACTGAATGAATTCAATGCACGTCTGCTTGGCTTTTTAGTGTGTGATTATGATATTGGTACACTGCGTGAACTGCTGAAGTCTTTACACTTATATGTTGAAAAATATCTGAGCAGAATCGGCATGGTGCGTGAAACCCTGCTGCCTGACCTCAGAAAAATCAACAGCCCGAAATCGCGGGAAAAGATCCGGTTTGCAAAAAAAATCATGGATCAGGAGCGGCTCTCGGCTCCCCGGGAGTTCCGCGCACGATCAGAAAGTGCCGACCCCATTGAAGTCCCTGCGATTTTAATCCGCTTTTATAAAAATGATGGCCGTCTTGATGTAATCTGTCACAGAATTAACGATTCAGCACTTCGGGTATGGCGGAGGATGTCAACACATCTGAAGGAACTTGAGAGAAAAAGTCACCGCATCGACGATCTTCGCGCACGGATGGCAGAGCTTGCTTCAAAACCTGAAGAGTATATTCCTGTTGACTGGATGGTACAGCTCCTTTCCTGGGGACATATGCGCGGTGATATGCATCAGTGGGATGAACATGAACTTGCTGAACCACCCCGCCCCAAAAAAGGTTCATGGAAAAAGCATCGCAGTCCTGTACTGTTTCTGGAATCTGCAAAACCCGGTGAAGGGGTTGCATTGAGCATGGAACAGACCCGACTTAATCTACTGAAAGAGTGGCTGCAATCTCGAATTGTGCCTGGAAATAACTGGAAATTTTCTGTTGGACCATACACCGGATTACCCGATTTACAAAAAACGCTCGAACTTGCCCGTGCCGGTATTCTTGGCAATGGGAAGAAGCTCAAATCAATTGACTTCATGCTGACTCCGCTTGAAAGCGAGACGGTATTGCAGGCTGACAGGATATCAATCCGGTGTAACGACATGGAGATCAAAAGTAAATAACCGGGCCTTCGAGGGCCTCAGGCCCCGATGCCTGAGGTTCTCGAAGGCACCAGTTCTGGCAATGTTAACAATACTAACTACAGGAAAACACTATGGCCGATCCACATATCTGGGATCAACTGCTTGCACGAAATGGTGAACGGGTGAAAACAGTCTTGAACATTCTGCTGGAAAGCCCCTATTTTTACCGCGACGATAATGAACCTGCATTCAACTTTCTTAAACGTCACCGAAGTGAATTCACATCATTTTTTCAATCGTTCTTTGGATGGATTCTGGTAATCGATACCAAGTGCGCACGAGTCTATAAAGAAAAGTGGTACAATACCGGCATAACCGAATCAAACAGAGACCTTTTCAATTTTACAAAGCGCGATGAATGTATCGCATTCATGATGATTCTGGAATTCTTTGAGCATCAACTGGATGAAAACGATATGACCATCGAAGATCGTGAGAATCTTAAATTCCGTTTCGGTGATCTACTTGAATTCTGTACCCGCCGTTTTATCGAACTATATGAGCATGGTGCTGAACGTTATACACATGAGTATGTAAGAGCAAGAATTCTGCGCCAGGTGTTCCCGGTACTTGAGCGTTATCGTTTTCTAAGAAAAATGCCACCTCCTCAGGGTGAACTGATTACCGAAGAACAGACAATCTATGAAGCGCTTCCCGCGATGTACCATTACAACTCAGGGTACCTTCACCACCATTTTGATGAAATCCGCTCAATTGCTTTAAATACATCTTCTGATAATGAGGAGATTTCTGAAGCGGGTAACAGCGATGATGCAGAATCGGAAACTACCAAGGATGGGAGTAATGTATGATTGGTGAAGCAGTCGGATACCGGATCAAGCGCATACGCCTGGTTAACTTTCACAATGTCACTAATGCGACTATTGATGTCAACGGGCACCTGTTCTTACTCGGTGATAACGGTTCCGGAAAAACCACCATCCTCGATGCAGTTCACTATGTTCTTACCGGTGGCGGCAACTACATGGAGTTCAACTCTGCTGCACGGATGGCCGGAAGCAGGCAGGATGGGCGTCGTGTGCAGGGGATTGTCTTGCGCTACAATGTTGACACCGGCCCGATGAATCCGACCGGCGGAGTCAGCTATGCTGCACTGGAATTAACTGATGATCAAAACAATATTCTGACAATTGGTGTCGGATTATCCGCATATACGATGGAGGAGCGGGTTCAGCGATGGGGTATTATTATCTCTGCACCGCTTGAGAGTATTCCCTGGCTCACTGATGAAGCTGGTCGGGTAAAGGTGACCGAGCAGAAACAGATGCGTGATGCATTAATGTCAAAGGGAGCATTTTACACTATCGGAGCTTACGAAAAAGAGCTTGCCCGCAGAATATTCAACAATGAAGAGATATTTGCTGAAACCTGCCGTTTTTTAACAATGGGGAAAGCTTACCGTGAGATAGCATCTTCAGCTGCTGACTATCATAATCTTTTTAAAACACTGCTTCCCGAACCTAAAACCGATCTTTTCGAACGAATCATCGAATCTTTGAAAACACTTGATGAAGCTAATCAGCTTCTCGAGGATATGGAAAAGAAACTTCAGTACCTGTCATCACTTGAAGAGCAGGTGAAAATTATCGGTGACCAGCGCGAAAGCATTATACGATACGGATGGTTGAAAATCCATTTTGTGCGAAACAGTATAAGTAAACGGATCAGTGATATCGATACCGATGTAGAGCAGGTAAAGAAGCTTAAACTTGAGATCAGCCGGAAGATCTCTTCATGCCGTGATCAACAGGTGGCACTTCAACGCCGGATCGATGATCTTCGCAGTGCAGACAGCGCCGGACTGGTGCGTCAGGAAAAAGAACTCGCTCAGGATATCGCTTCACGAAAAAGTAATCTGGCATTTCTCGAGCAGACTCTCACTGATACATCTGAGATTGTTGACGCTGCAGAAAAGCAGTTTAACAAGCTAAAAAAAGATCTATCCTTTCAGATCAATACCTTGTCAAATTCACTCAGGGATGCATCGTCCATCGAGCCGCAACTTTGTTCTCAACGTATCGCCATTCTCGAGCGTGCAGCGATATCAGAAACAATCACTGATGAAATCCAATTATTAACTATTGATGATATCAGCGGAAAATTGGAAGAGCACCTCAGAGAGCTTCACAGAGATCAGGATAAACAGCAGGAATTGCATGATAAATTCCAACTCGAATGTGAAAAGTACCGGAACGAACGTGAAAAACTGCTTAATGCCGATGCATTGAAACCGCCGGTTCCGGGTCTTAGTGATGTGATGAATGCACTCGTTGATGCCGGAATCGATTCCAGATTACTTTATGAACAGCTCGAGTGGAGTGAGCAGCTTGATCCTGATGCCCGCTCCTCGATAGAGGAATGTATCGGCCTGGATATTTTATCAATAATAATGGTTGAGCAGCGAGACCACGAAATAGCTAAGAGAATAGTATTTGAAACTGCTCCATCAGTAAAGATTTACTCATTACAGGAGCAGTCAGGAGATATTCCCGAATGGATACGAACCTCATTTGACCTTCGCACAACGCACCCGGAGGCTGTAAGGTGTCTTGCCAATGAAATGTATTCACAAAATCAACCATTTGTCGAAATTATCGACGGCAGAAACATCCTTTCATTCCGGTCACATCGAGAAAGATTGACAGGAGAAGTCTCCCGGTGGATCGGTCAGGAAGAGCGAAAAAAAGCCCTCCAGATGCGCATTGCGGAGTTAAGCAGCAAGATTTCTGAACTTGAGGATGAGTGCAACAGTCTGCAGACAAAAATCACCAGTTGAACTCGTACCATAAAAACGACTGGCCAGATACGTGAAAAAATCGTTGCCGGAATGAGAACAGTCACTGCGGTTTCAGAGGAACTCAAACGGGCTGTTCAGGAATATGTGTTGCGAAAAGAGGTTTTTGACAAAGACAGTCAAAGGTATAGCGAAAGCCGTGATGAGTGCGAACGGATGCAGGCTCGTCATGAAACACTTCTGGACATTATCAAAAAAGAGGGTCTCGAAGATCTGGAGCAGCGTATCAGTATTCTCAATGATGAAATGATCACTCTTGACGAAACTTACCGTAACGACGTCCGTGAAGAGGGTATGCTTCAGGGAAGACTCGATTCATTACAGAAGGAGAGGGATGATTGTGATGCTCGCGATACAGTTCTCGAAAGTGAAATGATGACTTTTACACAGAAAATCAGTTTAATTGTTCAACCGTGCCCTGCCGATATTCCACACTATATTCTCAGAACAAAACAGGGGGCATCATTCAAAAATTCAGAAAGTATAGATATTGCGACCCGTGATGCACAAAGAAAGGAATCAACAGCAATCGGCAGCCTCAATGAAAAACTGCGTGATCCGCGTTTTGGTTCAATTTATGGATTCAGCTATTATGAAGATGAAAACAAACTTGTCGATAGACGGGAACGGCTTATCGCCGATCTGACTGTTTCGGAACGCATAGCTATCGATGAGCAGCGACAGGTAATAAATGAAAAAACTGCAGAACTTTTCAAAAAAATAATTGTTAACGAAATGGTCTCCTTTTTCGCCAGCCATCTCTCACGGCTCGAACAGATGGTCCGCACGATAAACGACCTTCTCTCTCAACGCACCTTTGGAACAACCCGGTATCGCCTGGAGCTTCAGAAAGAGGAGCGATTTGCGCCATTCATTGAAGCGGTCAGGAAGTTCAATCCGTTTTCTACTGGCAGTGAAGATACACTCAGGCAGTTTATTGATGATCACCGTGATGAGATCATCAACTCCGAAATCGAATCGGTTCCTCCGGTTCTTGATTACCGCAACTGGTACACCTATCACCTGCGAATGTTTACCTCCAATGATGATGGCATCCTTATCGACCGGCGTACCAAAAGTGTCGGTTCCGGTGGCGAGCAGGCGGTGCCAAACTATCTCACGATTCTGACCATCGCGCAGTTCCTTTTCAAAGGTAATGCAGTTAAACTCTGCACACTTCTGTTCGACGAAGCGTTTTACGGCATCGATGCCGGACGGCGAGATCAACTCCTTGGATTCGCAAGTGATATCGGTTTACAACTCATGGTTGCATCACCGGATCAGGATGGCGTCAGAAAAGAGATTCCCAGTTCGACAACGCTTCTGGTGGTGAAAGATTCCGGGTACAATGTTCATCTGTATCCATTTCATTATGAGAATCCTGCCGAAAAGCAGATCGATCTTTTCGATGATCCGGAAAAAGATGATCAGGTTGTCCAGTTTGGTGAAGAACTCGGGTTTGAAACAGACCGGATTCAAGAATGATCAATGTAAAAGAGCACTTTTCGTTTTACCATAAAAAGTTCCCGGAATGTAGCACCTATTTTCAGTTACTGTGCAGTGCCTGGAAAAAATATGGAAGAATACCGGAGCGTCTCACACTCAAATCAAACACAACATCAATTGATCCCTGCTTAGTTGAACTTTTCGGTCGTGGTTCTCTGAATTTGTCAAAAATTGGCACCGTTTCACTAATCACATCACGTTTATTCGAGCATTACTCAGATGAAGATATTGAACAGTGGATAAAGAATATTCATGAAGTTGCCGGGATTGCTTTTACCTATAAAAAAAGTAATGAGCAGATCACTGCAGCCAACAATCTCGCTATTGAAAAGTGGAAACTGATGTTTCCTGATTTGACAATTCTTTCACCCTTGCTTATCCCATCATTAAGTAAGACCACTGATGAGCTTCTCAAGTTCTGGATTGCCGCAGCAGCGATTGTCAGATTTTTAAAAGATAATTCTGATGCAATTACAGTATCTGATCTTGGAGCTCGTTTCTGTTCAGACAGTAAAGCATTGCGCAGTGGCGAACTGATAACCACAGTGGCTGACTGGCTCGTATTTCTGGATACTGGCATACAACTAAACAGTAGTGAACTAGATTCTTCATCCCGAAAAGCTCTCAGACAGCAATCGCTCGAGTTGCATGGTGTTGTAGAAAACCGCTGCGCTGTGCCTGTAGCAGTGTTTGGACCGCTTCTGATCTACAAAAATGGACAGGTTATCGATCATGTAAAAAAGATGTGGAGTATGGGTGAGGCAGCGCTCCTATCACTGGATAATCTTCAAGATGTTGATCGAATCGAAATTCCTGATACTTATCCCATATACTTATGCGAAAACGAGAGTCCCTTTGCCAACCTGATACGACAGAATCATCAGGGAATAGTAATCTACACCAAAGGATTCCCGAATGCAGCGGTCTGCACATTATACAAATTAATTGCATCTTATTATCCGGAGGTCGAACGATTTCACTGGGGTGACACCGATCTTGCTGGTTTGCAGATAGCATCAATATTTCACACTATCGCACAACTGAAATTGTGGCGTTGCGATACAGCTGACGTTCTGCGATATCAGGGCTCGTTACTTACCATCGATAAAAAAGAGCAAGAGCGGATACTGACATTCCTCGAAAACAATCCACAGTTTCCCTTCCGCAATGTTCTTGAACTGACATGCAACTATGGGTGGCTTGAGCAGGAGCGATTTATTACAGAAACTCTGTCTCCCTGAGTGGCACGAATTCAGGCGTTCCCTTTGACATACACTACATTTACAAAACAAACAATTCCTTTTTTAACCACTAAACGACGAAATTCACTAAAAAGGATTTGAAACAATCCTAGCTCATAAAACCATCGAATTCACCACATATTGCGAAATTCAAATAAAAATGATTTACCTGTCTGCGACACACATCCCGGCAGTCCCGGTTGAGCCAGGCTCGTTGCTCGAGACACACTTACCGAACCGGGTACTGTGAAAATCTCAGAAAACTTTATCTAAATCCAAACAAAAAAAACCATGCGAAATCAAATTTAACGTGAAAACTTTTTTCCGACGTTAGTAGTAAAATCAGTAACTTATATATAAACGATACGAAAAACCGATCAAAAAGCAAAATTTTAAATGGTCATAATACCATCAGCACAGTGTAAAAACTCAGAAATAGAGGAATGTATTTTTTCGATTGGATTAAAAAACGATTATTTCAAAAAAAAATAAACTTCTAAGACTTTTAAAAATATAATGTTATGATAGTAGTGCCCTATCTTTGACAAACTGCTTCTTGTTCTTTTTAAAATTTTAAGATACTATAAAAGAGGAATTAATAGTTTTGCAAGCGGCTTTTACGGCTTCGGGTAATTTGGAAGTGAAGAGCTATAAAAGCCGGATAGTCACTCATGGTTCTATAAGAAGTCCCGCCATGAGTGTTTTTTTATTTTCTATAGAAACGCAAACACATCCTTCACACTTAGGTTCAACGTTTCCAGAACATTTGAAGTAATACCATCATCTTCGCCGAAAATTGCAGGTCGGGCATACATGCCGATTGTTTTATCATAGCTATATATCCAGATAATCTGCTCAAATGGACTGATTATCCAGTACTCTTTAACCCCGTACTTTTCATAGAGAGATAATTTCTGTTTCATATCACGTGAAGCACTCTCTCTGGAGATAACTTCAATGACAAGATCTGGAGCACCATTACATCCACGATCATCAAGCTTCTTATCATCACACACAACTACAATATCGGGCTGTACAACAGTGCGGATCTGCTCATCAGCTACCTTTTCTCCAACATCCAGCCGTACATCAAAAGGTGCTGAAAACAGTCTACACGACTTTCCTTTCAAGTACGTTCCAATATGTACCACCAGTTCACGAACGATCTCCTGATGAGCCCGTGATGGAGCAGGTGACATATTATACGCGGTTCCATCAATGAGTTCCCAGCGTTCCTCTTCAGGCCATTGAAGGAAATCTGCGTAACTAAAGGGAATATCTGTTTTTTTCTGCGCAAAACCCATTGGAGCCTCCCAATATTTCTATACATCATCCCGCTCATTGAATGCGATATCATTCCCCTGACTATACAATTGATCAAACAGCTCCCGTGATTCCTCTTCACCAGGAATAACCAGCTCACCGTCATCATCTTCGATAATCGATCCCTCGATATAGTCGCAATCATCATCAGTTTCATCAACCTGCGGGTCAAATGTCTGAGGTGTTAAAACCCAACCCTGTGCACCAAAGCCGGTTGCATTTTCGAAAGATTCTGAATTGTCATTAAACGTAACTGATACAGGTTTAAATCCGCTCTGAGAACTATACTGGCCTGAAACTGCATTTTCATTTGCAAAAATCTGAGCTGATGGAGCTGTATTGGAAAGCACTGAAGTATCAGAAGATAAATCTTCCGTTGTTATAATCTGCAAAGGTATGCCTGAACCATACACCAGATTATTACGAACAACGCAGCTTGTACCAGGCTCCGCCCTGATACCCGAACAACCGGTACCCATTTTTTCCAGACCAGCGCCACAATCAACAAACGTGTTACTTTCAATAAAAAGATTTGATGCAGCTTCCAGTTCGCCTTCGGAAGCACATGCGGTCACGGCTGCAATCCCGGTTCTGACAATACAATTATTAGTCAAAGTGTGACCGGCGCCATTGATACGTATACCATTTTTGCAGTCAATAATGCGATTGCTCTCAACAACGCTGCTGCAACCGGCCAGAACACTTATCGAGTTCCCGGAACAGTTTTCTATGCAGTTTCCACGTACCTGCGTATCCCCACACTTAACATAAATACCATCCCGTGAGCATCTATCGATACGGTTGTATTCAATTATATGACCATATTGATTATCGGAAGTGTTGCTGCTCCCAACAAGGATGCCATAACCATATTTCGAAAACCGGTTTTTACGGATAATATGATTTTTAACGGCATCGCCGCCATCAAGGTCTCCCTCAGAGATCATTAAAGCAATCGATTCCCCCGCTGACTTTTGCAACAGATTAGCGTCACCTTCAAATGTGCAGTTTTCCACAATGTTGTCACTGCTGCCGGAGCCGCCGAAATACATCGTGCAGGAAGCTTTACCTGCAGTTCCACATCCTATAAACTGAAGCTGCTCGAAACGGTTTCTATTACATTTGCCAATAACCGACAACGCTCCGTGCGGTGCACTTTTAAATGTCAAATTACTGATTATCAGATCCGATGTATCATAAAGAAACCAGCATCCACCGGTAATCTGCACATCAGCATTGTCATCAGCCGCAATCCGTATCGGTTTACGGGCAGTTCCGGAAATCTGGATAGTCACATCCCCTTCATAGATACCCTGCTTAAGTACAAGCGTTTTTCCGGGAACAAGCTGCTCAAGTGCCGAATCTATCGAACTATAAGGCTGATCCCATGTACCATACTCTTCTTCACAATAATCTGGTGAAACCCATACGATATCTGGATTTTCTCTATCAAATTGTTGTATATCTTTCATCCTTCTCCTTAACCTTCAATCTCTCCTCAACCCTATCCTTACCATTCTCAACCTCAACCTTTTCCCCTTAACCTCTCCTTAGCCTACTTTTCGCCTTTATCAGCTTTTTTGATAACTTTAGACAGCCAGTTCACAACATCGGGGGTCATATTCACAATTTTTGTTACAATCGGATCCATATCGGTGAGCGAATGTACCTGCACCTTTTCTTTATTGATCGAAATAAATGCTACAGGAGTAACAGTAATTCCACCGCCAGTTCCCTCACCAGAACCATACGAAGCCTCTTTTCCCCCGGATGCCGCAGCAAAACCGACTGAAACTCGTGACACTGGAATAATGGTCATTTCACCGGCAGTTATCGGCTGACCAATGACTGTCTCTGTTTTTGCCAGATATTGTACTTTTTCCAAAGCCGCCTGAATCACATCTGTCAGTGCCATGTCATCTCCTTAAATAATGAACTCAAATTAATTAATATCAGGTAAAATATAATCTGAATTGAACCTCGATGGAAGATTTCACATGGCAAACCTTAGAATTACGAATTCAATCGGTTTTTAGCTTATTTAATTTGTAGAAATAGACTTCCATAACAGCAATCACCTATATTTCAATTATACGTTTTTTATGCTTCGAGAGTTTCAGTGAGGTTCTTTTTCTTTGAAAATCATTAAAGCCTTTTCCAAAGCACTTAAACAATCTTTTATACCATTTTCTCTGATTAGTGGTATTTTAATTCCGGCAGTTCCTCTGAATGCAGAAACGGTGATTACCGAAATACTTCGTGATCCGTCCGGATCCGAATCAGCACTGTGCGGTGGTGCCAGCCACGAGTTTGTAGAAATAACAAATTTCGGTCCTGAAACACTGGTTATTTCGAATCTTTTTATTACTGATGGGAATGAAGCAGATTCAATCATTCCCTGTACCAATCCTCTTCCAGGACATGAAAACTGTCTTTATGGAAAAAAATATCTTTCGCCCGGCCAGACGGCTCTGATTATCGACCCGGATTATCGCCTTGCAATAGATTCATCAAGGTGTACCATGCCCATCGGGGACAGTACCATAATGTGGGAATGTGGTGATAAAGAGATTGGAAACGGGCTGGCATCAACCGATGGAATAATCATTTACAAAGGTTCTAAAAGCAATATCGATACTATTATTGCCGGTGCTTATGATGGAGAAGAGGTACTTTCAAAACCCAATGCAGGCAAATTGACTCTTACTGTTGATAATGCGACTGAAGGTTTTTCAGTTACCCCTGCCAGTGCATTGTTCCAGCCTCTTATATATCAAAACAGCACACAAATCACTCCGGGACTATGTGAACAACTGACCGATGGATGGTTGATCGATTACCATCTCAAAGTAAATGCTCAGCCCGCAGGAACTGCACGCTGTTCTGTATTGGTTCGTCCTGTGAATGCGTCTCCAGAAAATAGTGTCCGGTGGTCAGTTTTCTCCGGTTCGGGATCAGGCCAGAAAGTAATAGCTACCGGTACGATAGAGCAGTCTCATATTACCCAATCTTTTACAGCAGATATTCCATTTGACACTGTACAGTTTCATCTTGCAGTCGGCAATGTACACCGAGAGATCGATCTTTCTTCAATATGGACACCAGCACTTTCGGTCAGAATCAGCGAGCTTTACCCCCGCGCACGAACAGACCTGGAGCCGGAGTGGTTTGAGTTAGTAAATGTATCAGCGGCGACAATTAACCTCAAAAACTGGCGGTTTGGCAATAACGACAATTCAGTCGTTCTGACGACCTCTTCCCACTATCTTAAAAAGGGATCGTATTGTGTATTCACCTCAAATGAAGTGCTTTTCAAAAAAAGGTATCCGCTTGTTCCCATGGTAATCCAGCCACCACACTGGTTCACACTGAACAATTATCGTGACACTCTGATCCTTTTTAACCAGTCCGGCACACCAATTGACACAATCTACTACGATGCAAATAATCTCAAAGAGTGGAAAAGTGAATCAATCGAACGAATCGATGTATCAAAAAGTGGAACCGG
>JBNKZD010000146.1:0-19879 GCA_050301235.1 Chitinispirillaceae bacterium
GAAACCACCAAATATTGCGAAGAAAGCTTAATGCAATGACATTACGGGGGGCGGGGCTAATTTATTGACTTGGTATTTGCAGGTGTAAAAAAGCACGGCCTGAAGGCACGTGCCACACCTGTTACTTTAAACTTTTTCTAAAAAAGTGTGCACGCGTTTTCAGGCCGTGCCCATTACAGAGCACTTTGATGCCTACCTGATAATTTCAATACTTTCGATTGTTGCATTGTCAGTTATGGTAGTAAATACAATGGAAATCTGTCCAGAACCATTTGCAGTTGCTGTGAATTCACGAACCAGCGCCTTATATCTCGCTCCAGTCAGTGCGTAAATATCAAAGTTGTTCAATACTGTTTCGCCATTAATTGCAACATTGAAAACTCGTCTTCCTACTGCTGTCTGATAGAGCTCTGCAAAATGGAGTCTCACTTTATATTGTACTCCAGCAGTGAGACCTGTAATCGTATAGGTGCTGTTACCATAACGTTCACTCTGGTAAACACTTTGAGGGGCAGGATTACTTACACCAGACATATCGATAGCGTTGGTAACAGTTCGCAATGTTCCACCAGTTCCAAAGCGATCGGCTGAAAAGGGTGTGGCAGCGCTGTTACTTCCGGTGTTAATCTGATAAACTGTTTGCGGTAATGCATTAACCGTGATAGAAGCTGTCCCACTTATCATACCTGACTGTGTAGTAACAGTAAATGGTCCTCCGGCAGATGTACCAGCGGTAAATAGCCCGCTCGCACTGATTGTGCCACCATCGCTGACTGTCCAGGTGATAGAGGGCTGTGTTGAGAGTGCATCGCCAAATTGATCCCGGGCGGAAGCACTGAATTGCTGCGTTGCTGATGTGGTAACAGATGCACTCGATGGAGAAACTGCGATACTGCTGAATGTCTGCCGGACAGTTACCACTACTGAGCTGGTTTCCGAATTATTCTGCTGATCACGAATGATAACCTGTAAAGTGTAAGTTCCCGATTTAGTAAATAGGGCCGTCGTTGATTTTGCAGCATTGGTTCCATTGGCACTGAACGATACCGCTGCAGGGGGAGTGCCTGTTGCAGACCAGGTATAGGTTAGTGACGCTTCGCCATTATCATCATCTGCCAGAACAGAGAGCGCTGTTGAAGCCGCATCGACTTGCGATGGAGTTGCTGCTGCCTCATTAACAATCGTTGGAGGATAATCCAGAGTGGTACGCAATACTTCAATACCGGAAATTTTTGCATTATCTGTTACATTTGTAAATACGATACTAATTTGCCCTGAACTGTTTGCCGTGGCAGTAAATTCACGCACAACTGCTTTGTACCGGGCTCCTGCAACAGCGTAAATATCGAAATTACTCAAAACTGTTGTACCATTGATTGCAACATTAAAAAGTCTGCTTCCAGTAGAAGTCCAGTAGATCTCTGCAAAATGGAGTCTGATTTTGTATTGCGTACCGGAAGTAAGATTTGGGATTGTGTAGGTGCTGTTCCCATATCGTTCACTCTGGTAAACTCCTTGAGGTGCCGGGTCGGTAACACCAGAGAGATCAATGGTGCTGGAAACAGAGTACAGGGTACCGCCGGTGCTGAATTGATCTGCTGAGAACGGAGAAACCGCATTCGAACTTCCGGTATTGATTTTATATGCAGCCTGTGCAATCACTGCAAATGAAGCACTGATCGTATGAGGTGCAGTTACCGATGAAAATGTGTAGGACGATACTGCACCTGCATTTGTTCCATCGACAAGAACTGATGCTATCTCATATCCATCTGAAGGCGAAATTGTAAATGTTTGCGACGATCCATGTGGTACCGTCACCTGACCTTGTGGGGTGATTGTGCCCCCTGCAGAGGATGAGGCCTGGATTATATAATTGTTGATAGTAAAAATTGCGGATATGGTATGGTTTTCGGCAATATTTGTAAAAGTAAAAGTGGGTGATACCGGGACATCTGTACCATCGACAGTTAAGGTACTCAACGAATATCCTGCTGATGGATTAAATGTTATTGTTTGTGAATTTCCTTCATAGGCTGTAATTGTGCCTGTTGGTGATGCTGTTCCTCCGCTTGAAGTTGTGATAGAAATTGTATAGGTTGGGATCTCTTCGAACTCTACTGAAATGGTGTGATCTGCGGTGACATTTGAAAATGTATATGAATTCATGGTACCTGAAGCTACTCCATCTACAATTACACTACTGATCCGATATCCTTCCTGCGGAAGAATTCCAAATGTCGGGTTTGAGCCTTCATTGACAGAAATTGCGCCTGATGGCTGAATCGCTCCACCAGTTCCTGCAGAGGCAGTGATTGTATGTGTTACCGGAGGGGTGAACCCGAATGTTACCAGAAGTTTACCACCGACACCTGAGGGAAGGTGTACCGTTCTGGTGTCAGAATTGAAATCAGTATAAGGGATACCGTCAAGTGTAACAGACGTTATTTTAAGCACATTATCTTCAATAGCGATTGGGGTGAGTTTGAAGTTCCGGTCAGATTGCTCAACGGGATAAAAATAATAGAGTTGTACCGGGCGTTTATGGTAGTAGAGTGAGCTGTAAAGATATGTGTAGTATCCAAGCTCAACAGAGTGATATCCTGCGGTGAAAAGTCCGCCCTTATTTCCATCAACGACCGTTAAACCATCCCTGCTCATAACATTGTATGCTTCACCATATACAGGATCTATCTGGCGGTTCAGAAAGAAATTGAGGGATCCATCAGCGACACGCATGTACTGGTCTCGTTGCTGCTGTGTGCGGGCTGTATAATAGTTCATAATACCCGATGTAAACCCTTGCTCGACCATCCAGAAATCTTTATTCGTTCCGGTAATCGCGCCTGTCTGCCAATTGAGATAAGAATACGGAGCTCCATACACCGTGTCGTAACATCCATGATTCCAGAGATTGTCCATCAATGCATGGCCGGCATCGCGGTATTTAGTGCTGTCCGGATTGAGCAGGTATCCTCTTTGTAAAACCCATGCAGTTTTGTAACCATGTCCGATATCCATGCTGCTGTTGGAATAGTCAATTTCCCAGGCCGCATTGTAAATTTCAGGAAACCCTGCAACTGCATGAGACATGCTGCTAGCGAGATGGTCAACAATATTGTTTTGCAGGTCAATAAATCGCTGTTTATGGTTGAGAGAGTCAAACATCATCGACATAATCATTGCGTGAGTGGTTACTCCATCAACTGTGGGGGTGAACCCTTTATTCCATTTATTAGTCCATGCTGTATTTGCATGATCAAAATACCCTTTAGTCGCAGGGTTTGAATCCCAGAGTCTGGTATAATTTGAATTGACACCTCGCATCAGCCAGGTGTGATCACTTTCAGATTCATCCCCCCAGTTTATTTTGCCGCCAGTTGCCTCTACCATTGCAGTGATACCAATCAGGGCATAATGCTGCTGGAAACTCCACCAGTCGTTATGTCCCCAGTGGCTAACATAATTACCCGCTACATCGGTTATAAAATACCAGCCATTGTTCCATCCATGATCATATAGAAACTTAAGGGCATGGTGCGCATACTCCAGGTACTGTTCATCACCCGTTACCATGAATGCCCTGACAAACGCATAAGCGATGCGAGATTGTCCACAGAGAGCCTTTTCGTTTGCTCCGGTCCAGTTGCCCTGACGATCAATATTGGTGTAGAATCCACCATTGGTATTGTCACGCTGACGCATACGAAAGGTGATTAATTCACGAATGAAATCTATTGACTGATCAGGGTTGTTAATTAACGGACAGGTAGGCTGGTATCCGTTCACAACCGAAAGTGAAACCGGAATGGTTATCGGCGATGGTTGATTTGCGGCAGAGTGGGTAAGTGTAAGATCTCCGGAAAAGGTACCAGGGGAGGGTGGGGTTGCTGTTATATTACATGGGATATTTCCTCCGGCAGGTATCGTACCAGTGCCAGGGGTGACAGAAATCCATGGAGTACTGTTCGAAATGCTCCAGGTGATAGCTGAGGAACTGGTATTGGTAATTATAATATTTTCGGATACCGCATGAGATGGTGAGGTTGAGAAAGTTATCGCTGCAGGAGTGTATTGTATACCTGCATATTCTGAAACACCTTTTAGACTTATTGAAATAGCTGGATGATCAATTGCATTTGAATTAATAGTAATTGAACCAATATATGTACCTGGTACACTTGATGAGAAGGTTATTACCATTGTTGCAGTCCCCGAAACGGGAATTGTAACTGGAACGGTTAAACTATAGGAAAAATTTCCTGAGGAGCTGGTTATATTGGTGATTGTCGTTGCAGATGTTCCATTGTTATGAAGTGTGATCGTGGATTCTTTAGAATCCCCAACAACGGTAGTACCGAAATTAATGGTTTGCGGAGTAGCATTCAGGAGCGGATTGTTTTGTTCCACAAGAGTGACATTATCGATGTAAAATCCTCCGGTAGATCTGCCGCAGTTAAATTCGACCCTGGTATTTGGATCGCTGGCCTGAACCATTGTTATAGTATAGGTATATCGTGTTTTGGTGCCAGTCAGCATAACGATCTTAGATTGTGCCCCAAAATACGAGGTATAAGGGTTGGCACTCTGTCCGATATTCACTTCCATGCTTTGGTTCCCGCTATTCTGAGGGCCCTTGTAAGCATCAAAACTGAAAACATACGATCTTCCCTGAATCAGTGAAAGTCCTGTCTGGGTAAACTGAACGTGCCAATGTTCTGTGCCGGCGGTTGAAACAATAATGGCGTACTCACCATTTACAACGGAGCCACTTGAGCTACCTCCATAACGGCCAAGTGACCAGTTGGTTGATCCACTTGAAAAGTTACCGTTTTTAATCAGGTCAGTTTGCGCAAATAGTGAAGTAACTAAAAGAAAGGGTAAAAAAAGTATCCTGGAGAGATGTTGCGATTTCATAATCGTTGATCCTATTTAAATATGGTTGAGTGAAAAAACAGTATCCTGAGTGACAATTTGGTGACAATCAGAAATGCTGTATTCCTAAAGCTAAATGGTAAAATAAATTAAAAATCAGTGGGATAGTAAAAAATAAAATTATCGAGAATTGGATAAGGGGTGTGTTATTGTAATGGCTGAGGGGGTTCATTTTCAGAAACGGAATCGTTCTGCATATCAGCTTCCAACGGCTCTTGTATACCAACAACTGCAGACTCCTCCAGTTCCATCTCTTTTTTTCTAATATTTTTTCTTGTACGAATTACTATCCATGCTATTATCGATAAAAAAAGGACTAGTAGCCAGAAAAGAGAAAAGTCTGAACCAAGCATGATCAATGGATACCATTTATGCATCTCTTTACTGAAAAGTTCTTCAATCTCTCTGGTAGTCAATCCGAAACTCTGAACACAGGCATCTTCAAATCGCCTTGTTTTTCTGGAGGCTTTTAAAAGTTCCGGTATCATTTCCATTCCATAGATATTGATGAGGAATCTAACTACTGCATGAGATTGACTGTAGCCCAGGCGTGCTTTCCATTGATCAAAACGGTTAACAAAATCGATGCTGTCCAGAGGAAGCATTTTTCCGGTGATCAGTGCCCGGGAGAGCAGAATTTGATCTTCAATGGATATTTCTCCGGATAGCGCCATCGCTGTGCCTTCATGGAACCATCGGGGAACCCGGGTTTTTCCAAAAAGGCGGGCAATTGCGATGTGTACCAGTTCGTGGAGTATGATTTTGTTAAGATCTCGTTCGTAGAAAGCAGATGCTCTGTCAAGAGGAATCACTACTGTGTCTGTTCCGATTGCACCACCACCACCCCATTCCGGAAGATGAATGCCAAGTTGCTTTTGTTCTGACTTTTTATAAAAGATAATAAAAACAGGGGAATGATGAGGACTTGTGATGGTTGAATCTAGTGTAAAGAGAATCTGATGAAATCGCTCTTCAAGATGATCAAGTTTGACTTCGGGAGGTATCTTCCCTGATAGGGTAAACAACCCACCTGATACTGAAACTGAAAAAAACAGAAGAAATAGCAGTAATTTCATAATCAGGTGAGAGAATGGTCAATTTCCACCCAGTTTGGTCAACTCCTGAGTGATAATTCCCACATGAAGCAGTTCTTCACGGATCAGTTTATCAATATCTTCTTTGCCAAGATCACTTCGTACAGCTTCTTTCATCGATGAATAAAACACCACGGAATCTTTTTCAAATGCAAGAGCCGTAGCGAGCACATCAGATGGAGAGTTGCATATGTCTAGTTCACCATCCATTTTCTGTCCTTTTACAAATACTTTACTATCTGCAATTGATTTGAGGTAAAGATGAACCGTATTGTCAGGATCAAACTCTGCCATTACATCAGCCTGTGCGGAAAGCTCTTTACGGAGTTTTTCAAAGATCTCGATATGGCGTTCTTCCCAGTGTGCCAGCTCTCCGAGCAGCTGTTTAATCTGGTCATCACTGCTGCGCTGAGCTGCTGCGGAATAAAACGCATATCCGTTTTTTTCGATCTGAACACCAATCTTAAAAATTTCATCAGCATTGAAATTTACTGACATGTATACCATTCTCCCTGGAAAAATGTATTAGAAAAATGAGTTTAAATTCCATATAGTATTTGTAATTTAACATCAGATGAACTGAACTATTCTTCTTCCTTTTCACTCTGGTCAAAACGCAATCCCTGACGTCCCAGCCAGTTTTTCAATTCTCCCATCTCCCGATCAAACGCTTCACTGTCGTAATCTCGTTCCAATTCTGCCACTTTTGCCGGTAGCTCATCCTGCTGTTCCACCAGTTCACTGATTTTCTGTTCGAATTCCATCGAGGTCTTATGTAATTCGTCAAGATCTGCCTTGAACGCCAATATCCGTGCAAAAAGTTTGATAAAGGTCTCGATAGAGCGTGGATTGTAACCCTGAACATATGCCGGGATCTCTGCAATAACATTGGCTGTCTGGATCTGTTCATAAGCACCTCTGCTTACAAGATAGGTCATGATTCCGGATGGACCTTCATAGTTACTGGGTCGCAGCCCCGTCTGTTCAAGTTGATCACGAAAAGGTTTATCGGAAGCGACAAATGCGATACGTGGTTCACGGGTATGCGGTGTCAGGCCTGCTACACTTCCACAACAGTAAACACGACTAATACCGAACTCTTTACAGAAATCGTAAATGCAATCGCCAAAATAGTCCCACTCGACATCGGGTTCCTTACCAAGGAAGAATGCAAGATTATGTGACTCACTGCAGAAAAAGACATTTTCGGGAAACTTGTACTCTTCGATAAGACCGTCAACAACTCGCGAAAAAGGTCTCGAAATACTTGAAATCTCCATGTCACCATGAAAATTATATACATAAAACCCTTCGGGAGCGATCATTGCGCATTGTGTTGCATTAAAAAAATCAACAAGAAAATTTATCGAGCCACTTGATGCATCCCCGCCATCCATCCATCCCGTAAATCCGATCAGTAGTATACCGTCTTTAAGTTTGCATGGCTTTTCTATAATTAAATTTTCTGCAATCATCAGTGTTGTATAACCTCATTACCGGTAACGTTTTAAATCCATACTATATCACTATGAATATACTTTCGGTGTTTTCATTTTACCTTTATTCACTGAATTAATAATAAATATTTAACATTCTGGCATAAATTGTGCCCTTTTTATTCAATATTCAGTGAGGAAAGGATGGTGGAAATGGAAAAATTCCGTAATAGGCAGGAGGCTGGAAAACGACTGGCTAAAGAGCTTCGAACGCACTCATTTGAGGATCCAGTTATCCTTGCACTGCTTCGGGGGGGAGTCCCCGTTGCAAAAGAGATCTCTATGGAGCTGTCTTTCCCAATGGATTTCTGGGTGGTACGTAAAATCGGTGCCCCCTGGCAGCCAGAGTTTTCTATCGGTGCGATTGCTGAAGATGAGTATATCTGGCTGGCAGCTCAAACAATCGAGGAGATGGGCATATCTGAGAGTGAGCTTGATGCCATAATAGAGGGCAAAAAGCTTGAATTGAAGGAGCGTATTTTTTATTATAGAGGACTGCACCCGCGACCCAAACTTTCTGGGCGGAGTGTCATTCTTGTTGATGATGGTATTGCGACCGGAGCTTCAATGTATGCTGCCGCCAGCTCAATCCGGCAGGAGCAACCCAGAGATATCACTGTCGCTGTGCCGGTTGCATCACCGAATGCGCTGTCATTTTTAAGGAATGTTGTTAATATTGAGATATCCCTGTTGCGTCCTGCCAATTTTGTTGCTGTAGGAGCCTGGTATGAGGATTTTTCTCAGGTATCTGATGAAGAGGTAATTTCGATGCTTAAAATGTGATCGAACTTTCATGTCTGTACACGAATGTTTTTAATGAGATTTTCACCCTCCTTCGCTGATACTAAGGAGGCCAAAGCAGTACTCAATTCGGAAGATAATAAGGCTGTCGGGATGAATATCACTGACAGAAAATTGAATCTTCACCAGTCTCTTCTTTTGAGTGGATGAAAAGCCAGGCAGGCATTTGAAGTAATCAAGCGAACTTCACTGAACAACTTTTTTTAGATCATTGTTGATTTTGGTAGTAAATGGGCCTAAATTAATATGATTGAGTTGCATTCCAAATAAAAGAGACATTTTCATTGTGACCTGTTATCTCCTGGTTTGCCCAATAATACAATTGATTTTTTATCTTTACTGGATTCAAGCTGTTAAGAAATTTGAGAATAATGAGCAATTACTTGGAATGAAAAAAATGTTGTACATATCTTTTTTCTTCAGGAAACAACCTTTTATATTAGATACCTGGATGAAAATGTTGTATGAGTGAACTTCGTATTCAAAATCTTACTTCCGGTGGCTTGATCACAAACTATTATTGCAGTTCAAGTTGCAGGCATTGCCTGTATAAAAGCAATCCATACTGGCCTAAAAGTTATTGCACCCCCAACAAACTCAGACAGATTTTTAAAACTCTGTATAAAGCTGGCTGCGATTCGGTACATATCGGGGGAGGAGAACCATTTCTCGATCCGGAAGGATTAATTGATGTGGTTAAATGTGCCAGAGAACACGGTTTTAAAATCGATTATATCGAAACCAATTCAAGCTGGTTCAGTGGCAGTGATGAGAATATTCGTTTGCTTAATGATATAAGAAGTCTTGATATATCGCGACTTCTCATTTCGATGAGCCCGTTTCACAATGAATTTATACCTTTTGTAAAAGTGAAGAATCTGCTGAATGCCTGTTCTGCATGCAATATTAGTATCAGTGGCTGGTTATGGGACTTTTTTGGTGATATTGATATATTTGATGACAAGTTTCCTCACACACTTGATGAATATGAAGCGATGTTCGGTGAGGGATATGTCAACCAAGTGACTCAAAATTACCAGCTGCATCATGGTGGCAGAGCTTTAGAGCTGTTTTCTTCTCTTGAGCGTGGAAAATCGCTTCAGACACTTCTGGCACAAAACAGGGGCGGATGCACTGAAATCAACGATACCAGCCATTTTCATATCGATCTTTTTGGAAATTATATCCCCGGGCTCTGTGTTGGATTGTCAATACGGATGGAAGATCTTGGTAAAGAGCTTACCAGACCAGAGTATCCTCTCATTACAACATTGGCAAAAGAGGGAATTAACGGGTTACTGGACTATGTGCGGGATATTTACGGATTTGAACCGGAAAGGCCGGTGTATGTCTCAAAATGTGAATTATGCTATGAAATCCGCTCATTTCTGATAAATACCGAAAAAATATTATCTCATGAATTGAGGCCCTATGAACATTACCAACAGTGAGGGAAGTCAAACGGAAAAAGTCTGGAAACCGACCCGTGCTCAACTGCTTGAAGCAGAAGGGAAAACAGTAGCTGATGTGATTACTGAAGATCTTGAAGTGCTGTTTTGCGGAATCAATCCCGGTTTGTATACAGCTGCTGTAGGACATCACTTTGCCCGTCCGGGTAACCGGTTCTGGAGTATATTGCACAAAGCAGGATTTACCCCCCGTCTTTTTTCACCCTTTGAGGAGGAGTTACTTCTCGAACATAAGATCGGTATTACCAATATTGTCAATAAAGCGACCGCACAGGCTGCAGATCTTACTATCAGGGAACTTGAAGATGGACGGAAGATTCTTGAAAAGAAAATTACTCAGTATACGCCAAAAACACTGGCTATACTTGGACTTGGCGCTTACAGGATTGCATTTAACCGTCCGAAAGCGGATATTGGTTTGCAGAAAGAGATGATCGGTTCTTCTTACATCTGGATACTTCCAAACCCCAGTGGCTTGAATGCTTCATATCAGATTGATGCGCTGGTAAGCTTGTTTAATCAGTTGTATCAATGGTGTATCAGGGAAAAGCAATGACACCAATTACATTGCGGAATTCGATTACTATTACTTTGCCAGTTTGGATGGATGAGTTTATCCAATCCTGGCAAGGTGGATTTGCAACTGTTGACCAACGGATGCGTTTTGTGATCGCCTGCGCATCAAAGTCAATTTCATGCGGTAGTGGCGGCCCCTTTGCGGCTGCAGTTTTTGATCATACATCGCATGCTCTGATCGCAGCAGGTGTAAATCTGGTTACGACGCAGTGCTGTTCGAGTGCTCATGCTGAGATTGTTGCGCTGAGCTTTGCACAGCAGAACCTTGGGCGGTTTGATCTCAGTGATGGCGGGAAGTATCAGTTCGAGCTGGTGACAAGTACCGCTCCTTGTGCAATGTGTCTTGGTGCAGTCCCCTGGTCGGGGGTCACACAACTAGTCTGCGGTGCACGCGATGAAGACGCTCGTGCGGTCGGCTTTGATGAAGGTGCCAAAGTGACCGACTGGATTGCACAACTTAACAGCAGGGGGATTGAGGTTGTTACTGATGTTTGTCGAGAGGAGGCTGCATCGGTTTTAAGAGCTTATGCTTCACTGGGTGGAATGATTTATAATAGTCGTGCCAACGACTGATGTTCAGACTAATCCGCAGATCCGCATAAGTGACCTTGACATGCTCTGTAAAATAATAAGGGATCTGAGTGCCCTGAACTTCAGTTTAGGTTAGGGTAGTGTTACGAAAATTTTAAGATTCGCTTCATATTGGAGATAACAATGAGAATGTTTTTAAACTTTTCGGTACATTGCAACCGGTATTGCCGTTCGCGACATCATAGGCAGTATTACATTCGAATAACTTAACCTCGAGTTACTTTGTTGTAAAAAACGCGAGAAATAGCTATTTTCGAAAATTGGAAGGCTATCTTCCAATTTTCAAGAATGCATACAAATAATACCAGAATAACAGCTGTAGTATTTATAAGACTTTAATAATATGAAAGTTACGGCTTTGTTTTAACTCCGCTGAATTTTATCACAGGGCAATAAACATTCCCGCACCCCCGGCAGATAAACAGAGTGGTTTCAAGAACTAGCAGAATTGCGGTTATCCAATAGCTGATAAAAAGTGGCATTTGGGAAAATAGTGCAAATTGCGGAAAACCGACTATTGCCAGAACTGCAATTGTCGTGAAAAAAATATCTAATGTCGAGTAGGCGGCTTGTTTCCGTGGTGGAAGAACTTTGGTAAGGGGGCCGATAATAATATGTCTGCAACCCGCCGTACGGATTGGACACTTTGTACAGAATGAATAGACAACAACCAATCCACCAATCAGCAAAATCAACAAATACGCAACAATTACAATGGTGGGATTGGTGATCAGGGACACAATTGAAATCGATAAAAGAGCTGCCATCTACACCAGGCTGACCCATCCATGTAATTTGTATGACATAAAATATTCTTTCGAGTTACTGGAATATGCTCAGGAAGCACCTCCGGCAGCTTCAAGGTCCACCACCAGCTCTTTAAGTGTCTCGACAATCTCCGGGCACTTGTCAAATACAGGTACAGAAGTATTCTCTGCCTGTAGAACCATTTCACTCCAATTGATAAAATACTTCACAGTATCTTCAGGGAATGCAGCTTTAACAAATTCCTGGTCTTCCAGCGACCTGATCTTGTTTCCTACAATCCGGCAGCAAATACCTTGCATACGTTTTGAGAATTCGAGAATAGATCGTGCTGCGAGTACACTTCTGTTTGATGGCTCAACAACAATAATTAAGGCATTTACACCTGATGCTGTCCCTCTGCCAAGGTGCTCTGTTCCAGCAACCATATCCATTATCACGGTCTCGTCAGCCCTTAAAACCAGATGGTTAACGAGAGCTTTTACAACTGTATTTTCAGCACAGGCACATCCGGTCCCGGGGCCTCTGGTTGCTCCCATGACAAGAAGTCGTATTGTTCTATGCTTTCCGCAGTAACTCTCGGGAATATCATCTACGCGAGGATTGAGTCTGAAATAATTTCCAACTGCCTCCTTACTGTCACCAGCTCCAGTCCTTTCCCGAATAAGTTCTTTAAGAGAAATCACCGGTTGTATAGCATTGAGGACTGTATCTGGAAACGCTAATGCCTGTCCAAGTGTTGGGTTTGGATCTGCATCTATTGCATAAACAGCATCGCCTTTTCCGGCAAAAATGTAGGAAAGAGTAGAGGTAACCATTGTTTTCCCGGCACCTCCTTTTCCAGCTACGGCCAATTTCACAGTAACATCCTTTGTTCATTGTTACAAATTCACTTCAAACATACAGGTTTTATCACCTTTACCCCAGCATTGAACTTCTTTACATGTTACAACACTGCCTGTAAAATTCTGGATTATTCCAGCGACAACACCACCTTCAAAATGGCAAACGGTCTCTCCAATATTAGGTATTCCGGCACAAGTCACACATTCATCGACCTGAAGATACACCTGACCATTATTGAAGCTTCCACCAGCAACCGAAACAAGTCCGATTCCAAGCTGTTCAAAAGAATAGACAACGGTTTTTAAGTACTCATTCAAATCTGCCTTATTTGACATTTTTGAAGAAATATTCTGTCCGACATTATAGCCGAGATTTCTCCCTCCCCGGTAAATAATTGCATTAGCTCCTCTTCCAGCGATCTCTTTCATACCTTCTAATCGCAATGCCCTGAATACATTAACCGGTACTAATTGCCCCAGTTTATTACGGCCGACGATCGGCTCCGAAGAGATTCCAACACCTTTATGATCCTGAACAGTTTCCATAAAACATTCCTTTCACATTGTTTTTATCAGTTTATATTTATTAATCTGTCGCCGAAAGTAATTCATCCTCCTCATGAGTTCTGGAAGTGATCGAATCAAACTCCAGTACAGCGAAACCGTTGAATAATGTAGCGCGTTTCTTTTCAATATGGTCAATCATTAACCATGCAGCTTTAACGGGATCCGGTTCTACAGAAAACTTCGCGCCAACTAAATCATCAATTTTATTACATAATAATTCAGAAACATGTGCACTTCCAAGCACCGGAGGAATTATACCTAGTACTGTAAAGATTCCGGATCCAAGAAGGTAGGTTGCGATAGAAACTGCTTTCTGACTCATCCATTCCGGGGCCCCACCAGCGATCGGCAGGTCTGAGATATCGCAATTCAATTTTTTTGCCAGAGCTCCTGCAATAGTTAATATTCTGCTAATATCAACACAACTACCCATATGCAGTACCGGAGGAATTCCAAGCTCTCTGCACATGGATTTTAATCCATCACCAGCCATTTCCGCAGCTTCAATTCTCAATAATCCATCCTTGGCACATGCTATTGCATTACACCCGGTCGACACAACCAGTATGTCATTCCTTATGAGTTCTTTGACAAGAGTCAAGTGTCCATGATCATGCTGTATTTTAGGATTATTACACCCGACTACCCCTGCAATTCCTTTAAGAACGCCTCTTTCGATCGCATTAACTAGTGGTGTAAGAGTTCCCCCAAGGAAATCGATAATCGATTCTGTCGAGAATCCACCTATAGATTCCATTGATTCATGTGGTATGAATACCTGATCATTTCTACGTCTTCTGAAATTATCAACGGCAATTTCGACTATCTTTGAAGCAGTTTCCCAGATATTTGACTCTTTCGGTTCCAGGTGTATTGCACCTGTAAAGTGAGCTTTGGGTGAGGTTGTGATGAAATGTGTATGAAAACATTTGGACAATGATACCAGGGAAGGAAAAATACATTGTACATCTACAACCATCGCTTCAACTGCACCAGTGATAATTGCCAGCTCCTGTTGAAGAAAGTTGCCAACTAAGGGTATTCCATGGCGAGAAAGAATCTCATTACCTGTGCAGCACATACCACACACATTGATTCCTTTTGCTCCGAAAGCTTCAGCCCGTTCGAGTAATTTTTTGTCATGAGCAGCCTCTACAATCATTTCTGAAACCACCAGCTCATGACCATGAACAATGATATTCACCATATCTTTTCTCAGGACACCCAGATTTACCCTTGTCTTTACTGGAGTTGGAGTTCCATAAATGACATCAGATAACTCAGTGGCAATCATTGATCCCGCCCATCCATCAGTTAACGCAGTGCGTATTCCCTGAAGTAACAGGCTACTTGCATCATTATCAACCCCAATATGAGTTCTGTGCATAGATTCGACAATTTCTCTATCTATTCCGCGAGGGAGTAAATTGAGGCTTTCCCAAATCTCCAGTCTCTTTTGAGGGGCCCGATTAAAAAAGGGAAAACCACGACGAAAATTCCGGCATCCAAAATCCTCAAGTAGTTTTATGCCGATTTCTCTGGCAATATCGATTTGGGATCGATTTTCAATTGAAACTCCCATTTCTATTGCAAGATGCAGCATCTTCTTTGAATCAGAGAAATGAGATGAAGTGTTTTTTTGGTTTAAAATATCGAGAAACAGCATAACAATATGTCGACCATGATCGGAGTGAGCCGCAGCACCAGTAGCAATCTGTACCAGGAGATTTCTAGCAACAATCACATCTGCAGTGGCACCGCAAATCCCACTCTGTGGGCCGTTCCCGAAAGGATCAATTCTGCAGGGACCCATAGTACAGTTTCTGCAACATATCCCAAGCATTCCATAGCTACACTGAGGCAATTGTTTCTGATATCTATCCCAAACAGTCTCAATACCTTCATCCTGAGACTTTTTCACCATCTGCACTGTTGCATCACAAACGGACACATTCTCATCTCTCATAATACACCCCATTATTTTTCAGGTTAGACTCTTGCTGCTATCTGTTCGTGTTTTTTAATGAGAAAAATAAAGCATATTCACTGTTTTTATTTTTTGAAATTCCTTTTATCTGATTTAAAGCATCTTTTCTTTTTTTTCTGAATGTATCATCAACATCACAGAATTGAAGTGCACCTGATTTACAAGCACCAACACACGCAGGATTACCCCCATTACTCACGATTTCATTACATTCGTCACATTTAATCGCGATGTTATGTTCATTCCCCAGCTTCTTACTTTTTGCAATTGCGATGGTATTAAAAGGACATGCATTTAGGCAACGTTTACATAAAGTACACTTATCTTCGTCAATTATAACGTATCCAGTAAAAAAATTGCGCTGAATCGCGCTTGCATAACAGACATTAATGCATGGTGCAGGATTACAGTGTCGGCATTTTACCGGAATTGAAAATGTACCGTTAGCATCTGTCTTAATCTTTATTCCAGGGATGTGTTCCTGATGATCATTAACAACAGCAAATATGGACTTTGCAGGTGAATGTGCAACTATGCAGGCAATCTCGCATTGATGACACCCTAGACACAGCTCCTTAATACATTGTACCTGTTTCATTTTTTTCCTCTGGTTCTGAAATGTTATATTAACTTTTCCAAAGTAGTTCCCTTTAAAACTAAACTGTGATTACAACTAATAAAGAGAAGAATTATGTGGTGAACATCCCAAAGGAAATCAATCAGGAATAGACTACTGCATTCGTAATTTTTCTATCAGGTACAGGTATGACTTTTTTTCCCTGAGTCAAACCTGAATAAAAAACCTTCTGTCCATTAATAACCACAGGTGCAATTGTTAAAAGCAGGTTATTGTTATTAACAAAAGTTATCTTCGAAAGTGTATCAAATGGGATGTAATCACAGGTTATCTTCCGGCAATAATGAAACAGTGCTGAAATTGCTGCAAGTTCTTCAGAATATTCACTCGATGACGCAATCACAAAACCCATCTCATCGGATAGCACCGCACCCCGATGACCAGGTTTAGTGGCATTCTGTATTAGAATTCTTTCAAAAGCATCTTTTATTCCACTGGTCTCATTTTTGGATTCATAAATAAGTGGTTTAACTCCAAAATTCCCCAGTGATATACCTGCACTGTAAAGTTTTCTGACCTCTTCACGTAGATGTATATTCTGTTTACGCAGCTCATTTTCCATTTCCAGTGATTCATTGTACTTGATAAAATATTCCCGATATCGTTCAGCTTCAATAATTTTTCTCTGTTGAATGTTCACCTTTGCGAGCAGCAGCTCATTTTCATCTTTCAATTTTGTTATCTTTTCGTCATATTCAGTTTTAGTAGACTCGAGAGTTGCTGCATTTGCAAGATGTTCCCTGTCTTTTAAACATTGTTGCTGTAATTCGTAAATTTTTTTCTGCTGAAAAACCTGTAAGCGACGGAATGTCGCAAATGTCTCAACAAGAGATGTATTGTTTCTGGTCAATGCACCATTTTCGTGGCACTTTTTCTCCAGTGCTTTATTTAATGTATCATTTTTTACACGCACATCAGCATATCGTTCAACAAGTTCATCAAACCTCTTTGCCAAAAATGCATATCCCGCAATCACACCAAATAAAAAGAAACACAGAGACACTACACCAGAAAGTACCCAGAAAAAAGTCATTCGAAAATCCTGAATTATAGAGAAATAGTAACTTTTCAACCCGGGTCTGCAACAGACCAGAAAATTATCAAAACTTCAGACGATTACATAAAAAAACCATTTCATTTCTTCACTGATAAAATTGTATTACTGATAATATACATCAGAAACAATTCTGCAAATTATAAGTAAAGTAGAAAATGAAAAATGGTAGACGCTTCTTAATGAATCAAATTATCTTCATCAGTTCAGGAAGTAATCTCTTGATCTCAAGGAATATAAGACCCAGTTTCGCTTCAGAATTTACAAGGCTCACCAGAACAGTTTCATCACTTATATTATTACAGATACTATATCCATTCTCGCTTTTTACAAAAATCTGTGTCATTTTGCTGTTCATCATCTCTTTTGCAATCCGCTCACCAACACCCAGAAGCGCAGCTGTAATTCCACCAACAAGTCCCTCATCAATTTCTGAAAGCGTTACGCTTGCAACCATAAACCCATCCATGGTGATGACTGATGCGCCAAAAATATCAGGTGAAACGGAACGGTAACGATTAAGAACATCTTTAATTTTGTCTGCCTTGGTAGTCATACTGACACACTCTCTTTCTTTAATATATTTGAAAATGATTCTAATACTTTTTCTCTGTTTGAAAACCCGTTTTTCTGCTGCAATACAGCAAACGAATCCAGGGTTGAAGACATTTTTATATTTCTTTCGCCGGTAACCACGCTATTTGTCTGATTAGGTACAACATTTTCAGAGTGAGAAGACTGTTCAATGATCTGTGCATCTGTGATTGATCTGTTTTTGATAATTTTTGAGAATGCCTGAACAGTTTTTTGAGGCAGCACCACTTTTACAGGCTGCATCTCAGTAATAGAATATTTTTTCTTCCTTTTCGTCTCCACCTGAAGATTTGTTTTGTTGTTTTTTTCCTCAATACCGCCCGAAACTTCTGTTGCGGGGTGATTAACAGGTACTGATGTCCTCTGAAGGTTTTGTACAGCAGGTGACGGAACTGACATAATCTTAACCGTCTCGGCTTCGATATAATTTGTTATCTCATCCTTATTTGTTTGTGTTGTCTGCTCTGTAAAATTCACCTTTTGAGATAGATCAGCCGAGACATTCACATCGAGAATCTGATACTGATCACAAATGGCGAATGTCTTTGTATCAATACCAAATCTTTCTGCCAGGAATGATCGCAATGAATTATCGTTGCACTTCTTTATAAACTCCATTGCATTTAGTAACTGAATTTCACGCCTTGCAAGAGAATTCTCGGGAAATAACGAATGGAGAATCAAACTGGTTATCGCTTTATCATATTTCAATGATGATGCTATTGTGTAGTCGAGTAGGTCATTGTATACATCAGATATATGTTCATATTTGGCAAATTTAGCCAAACCCCGGAACCTTGTTGCACGATCAATAATTCGCTCCATAGCAGCCGGAATAGATGGTATAAGTTTTTTAACATGTTTCAAATTTCTGGAACCGTCACCTTCAAAAAATCTATTGAATGAATTTTCCTCGATAAACATTCGAAATAATAAAATTCCCATGGAGTAGATTTCATGATGCCGTCTCACAGTGGAGCCCATAATCACATCGGGGTGATGATAAACGGACCTTCCATTTTCGACAATCTTTTCACCAGTGAACCGGTAGTTCAATAAATCTGCAATACCAGAGTCGGTAAAAAAGACATCTCCATCAAATGTTATATGGACATTATCTGGACAAATTGCTCCATGAAACAACATTTCTCTGTCTTTCTTGCTACCATAAAAATCATGAATGGTTTCCAGCGAATTACAAAGTGACGTTATCACGTGCATAATCATAGAATGTGGGATTTTACGACCTATACCATCAAATTTTGATAGTACCTGAGTAAGTGTAATACCTGGGATATGGCGGGTTGAAATATAGTGTTTTTTGGGTTTACTATTTGTGCATACACCGAAATCAATTATATCCAGTATACCTGGTTGATTGAGATGTTTTGCTGCACGCAACCTGGCCAATGCAGTATCTTTGATATTGAGAAATGCTGTTTTAACCAATACATTACAGGAATGGATCCCATCGGTATACTCTGCAAGAATGACCTCTGCATGACCATTTCTGGCGAGTGTTTTTTTGATGATGTGGCTCATTTGTAACTATCCAATCTCATATTGAATGATGACCTGCATCTCAGTTTTAAATTGATACCGTACAGTTTGTTTTCATTTTGTTCGAGAAAATTTACATCAGAAATATCCGATATTTTAAAGTTACAGCTCGTGTGCTGTTAAAGTTGAAAAGTCATTACTGTAGAAAAAATCAGAAGATTTAATGTGAAATGTGTACTACAAAAGTGATAAATTACAACGAAAATAGAGAGTTAGATATAAATTAATCTTTTTTTATCAATTTAACAAGAAAAAAATTTATTTAATGCAATTCTAATAAAAAAAACTACTAGAAACGACTGTTACGAGATAGAATGTCATGTTGTCTACAGCATTTCGTTCACAGTCCAGGAACAGTACTGCATGTTTTTCAGTCCGTTTTTCCGACTGCTGATAAGGTATTGTGCCTAATCTTAATAATTGTAGTAAAATGTACCTTGCAAAACAACACAAACTGTTAAGGGCATATCACCCGTACGCACTACATGGCAAAGACATTACTCTGGGATCATACCGGCTTTGCTATTTGCAATTACACTCTGAGACACTTGGATCTAATTCTGCATTTCTTGAAATGTAGAGGTCATCCAATTAATATTGGCGTTGATAAATGAATTATCCTAAAAACCGCAGTAGGTAGCGATGGATAACCGTAAGATGTTGATGCAGAAAGGGTTGACCATGTAAAAAGCTACAATTAAAGTACAGTGCGAAGTACTGTATTCCTATTTCCCTGCATAGTCGAATCCCACCATGGCGCATAGCCGTCAGGCTAATTTTTATAACTCATTGAAATTACTGTTTTTCCAAAATATTATCGTTTGTGTTACCGAATGCTGCGGCAATTATTTCCAAAGATGCCACATCCCCCTTTTTAACCTCAAGCTCACAACGTTTCACCACTATAT
>JBNKZD010000147.1:0-28241 GCA_050301235.1 Chitinispirillaceae bacterium
TGGGAAAGTCAGGAAAAAACACTTACCAAATTTTACCAAGATTTAAGTTTGGAAACAAATTAAACATCTTCAACCCTGATTTCTCTAACATGATTGTTGTTAATCCGAAAAACACGCCCAGGGAATTCTTTGATTAAATCATATTGATGAGTAGCAATGAGCACACAACTTCCTTTTTGAGTAATTGCCTGCAAAATCTTCATGATTTTTTTTGAAGAATCAGGGTCGAGATTTCCGGTAGGTTCATCAGCTAAAATAACCGGAGGTTTATTCAGTAACGCCCTGGCAATCACCACTCGTTGTTGTTCTCCGCCAGAAAGTTCGTTTGGCATTTTAGGTTCCTTGTCAGGAAGATCTACATCATTTAAAACCTCCGAAATCCGTTTATCAATTTCTATCTGATCTTTCCAGCCGGTGGCTTCTAATACAAACCTTAAATTATCATGAATATTTCTGTCGGTTAGCAATTTAAAATCCTGAAATACAATACCTAACGTTCTTCTTAAATATGGAATGTTTTGATGAGAAATCCTGTCTAGTTCAAATCCGTTTACTTTAACACTTCCGGCAGCCAATGGTAAATCGGCATACAAAGTTTTAATTAAACTTGTTTTACCGCTCCCCACCTTTCCTATCAAGTAAACTAATTCTCCTTTATTTAGCTCAATATTAACGTTTTGTATTACAATTTTTCCGTCCTGAACTATCGAACTATTTTTTGTTTGAATGACAGATTCTTGCATTTCTTAAATTCCTAAAATTCATTAAGTTAAATTTCGATGGAAAAATAGTAAAAATCATGAGGATTTACGAATAAACTTGTCAACAACAATACTATTTTTGCAAATTTTTCGTTGAAATTATGCCAACGTATCTTCCATTTCGTATAAAGTCAAAAAGTGCCCTAAAAAAACAATACAAGATTTAAGACTTTTTCACAATTTCAGTTGATAAGTTGTTATAAAAATCCTTTAAATACAGCAGAAAATAGACTATTTTTGTGGTTCTGTCTTTTTTGCTGGAGCAACTATACAAAAAGTACAGCGAGACATAAATAAAATAATTATTCAAAGTGATGAAAGAAGAAAACGGGAAAACAGTTGAAAACGGAAACAACGGTTACTCAGCAGATAGTATTCAGGTTTTAGAAGGACTGGAAGCGGTAAGAAAAAGACCAGCCATGTATATTGGTGATGTTGGTGAAAGAGGTTTACACCACCTGGTATATGAAGTTGTTGATAACTCAATTGACGAATCACTTGCGGGATTTTGTAATCGTGTTGATGTAACCATTCATGAAGACAATGCGATATCGGTTCTTGATAATGGAAGAGGAATACCTGTAGATTATCATGAAGAAGAAAAAATGTCTGCACTTCAGTTAGTGCTCACAACTCTTCATGCTGGTGGAAAATTCGATAATTCTTCATATAAAGTTTCCGGTGGTCTTCATGGCGTCGGATTATCCTGTGTATGTGCCTTGTCAATTTGGTGCTACGTAGAAGTTTATAAAGACGGGAAAATTCATCGAATAGAATTAGACCGCGGAGTTCCAAGAAAAGATGTTGAAGTTATTGGTACGACGGATAAAAGAGGAACAAAAGTATGGTTCAAGCCTGATGGAGATATCTTTGAAACAACGGAATATGTATTCGACATTTTATCAAAGCGTCTGCGTGAACTTGCTTTTTTAAATAAAGGGATTACAATTACGATCACTGATAAACGTCCCGAAGGCAAAAGCCATGAATATTGCTATCCAGGCGGTTTAATTTCATATATACAATATCTTGACGAAAATAAAACGCTGCTGCATCCTCAACCACTCTACTTTTCACAGGTAAAAGATAAAGTAGAAATAGAAATTGCAATGCAGTATAACGATACTTACAATGAACTAATTTTTTCTTTTGCAAATAATATAAATACCATGGATGGGGGTACCCATCTTTCTGGTTTTAAAAAGGGTTTGACCCGGGCTATCAACAATTACATTACTCAAAATAATTTACTTAAAAGTAATGATAAACTTGAGATGAAGGGTGAGGATCTTCGTGAAGGTCTTACTTGTGTTGTTAGTGTAAAACTTCCAAATCCGCAGTTTGAAGGTCAGACAAAAGGAAAGCTAGGAAATTCAGATATTGCCGGTGTTGTTGAAGCTGGAATAAATGATATGTTAGGTACCTACCTACTTGAAAATCCAGCGATCGCGCGAAAAATTGTTGATAAATGTATTAATTCTGCAATTGCACGTGAAGCTGCAAGAAAAGCCCGTCAACTCGCCAGAAGAAAAACAGTTATGGACGGTGGTGGTCTTCCGGGAAAATTGGCAGATTGTCAGGAGAGAGATCCGCATAAATGCGAAATTTTCCTCGTTGAGGGTGACAGTGCAGGAGGAAGTGCAAAAATGGGACGTGATCGAACGTTTCAGGCTATTCTTCCGTTAAAAGGTAAAATTCTGAATGTAGAAAAAGCCAGAATAGATAAAATTCTATCGCACGAGGAAATTCAGGTAATGGTTCAGGCTTTTGGAACTGGTTTTGGACGTGGGGATGAAGAGGATGGATTTAATATTTCAAAACTTCGCTACAGCAAAATCATAATCATGACCGATGCAGATGTCGACGGATCACATATCAGAACATTACTTCTGACATTCTTTTTCAGACATATGACAGGATTGATTACAAACGGCAACGTTTTCATTGCACAGCCACCGCTATACAAACTTAAATGTGGTAAAGTAGAAAAATACGCTTTCAATGATAAAGAAAAAGATATTATTCTTTCTGAATGGACAGATAAAAAACAGGTTGTAATTCAACGGTACAAAGGTCTTGGTGAAATGAATCCGGATCAGCTTGCAGAAACAACGATGAATCCAGAATCACGGGCACTTCTTCAGGTCAAACTTGAAGATACCATTGAAGCGGACAGAGTGTTTACAATGCTGATGGGTGAAGAGGTTGAGCCACGAAGAAGATTTATAGAAGAGAATGCAACCAGAGTTAAGAATCTCGACGTTTAAAGCAAATGATGAATATTAAAAAGTCAGTTCTTATAACTAATGACGATGGTTTTGATTCACCGGGAATTCATGCGCTTTTTGATGTGCTAAAGGAGCAGTATTCACTTTTTGTAACAGCTCCCGAAACAGAACAGAGCGGGGTTGGGCATTCATTCACGTTTAACAAACCTCTTCATTACGAAAAAAGATTGTTTTCAGATTCATTCTACGGATATCATGTCTCCGGATCGCCGTCGGATTGTGTCAAATTTGCGATCAGTTATCTGATGGATTATCGTCCGGACATGATAATTTCGGGAATAAATAATGGAGAAAATTCCGGTCTTTCTGCTTTTTACTCGGGAACTGTAGCTGCCGCACGTGAAGGAGCTTTCTGGGGAATTCCAAGTTATGCTTTTTCGGTATGCAGAGAAAGTTTTGATTATCTTAAAGAGTATTCGCTCATGATCCCGGAACTAATTAAAAAAATAGAATCATTATTTGATAGAAACAGTAATTTTAAGAATACTTTTTTTAATATCAATTTTCCTCCATGTCCGGTCGAATCGGTAAAGGGAATTAAAGTTACCTGGCAGAGTATGGCGTATTTTGATGACCGATATGAGCGGATCGAGGTGCAGAGTCATAAATCGGGCGAGGGATTTATGGTGTATGGAGAGAAAAAGGATCTGGAACAATTCGATTCTTTCGATTCCCGTGCGTTAATGAATAATTTTATTACCATTACTCCACTGAATTATGATTCTACTTCTTACACAGTTATACCTCAGCTTCAGTTACTTGAAGGTGATTTCTTTTTCAAAAGGTGATTTTTCATGAGTGATCCCAGCAAAATTTCTCCTGTCTTTATTGAAGACGAAATGCAGAAATCCTATCTTGACTACTCGATGAGTATGATTAAGTCACGAGCACTGCCTGATGTGCGTGATGGATTGAAACCGGTTCATCGTCGTGTACTTTTTGGTATGGAAGAACTCGGTGTTCAACATAACAAGGCGCCAAAAAAGTGTGCGCGTGTCGTTGGAGATGTTATAGGAAAGTATCATCCACATGGTGACTCAGCAGTATACGATTCACTTGTAAGAATGGCTCAGGATTTTTCGTTACGCTATCCAATGGTAAATGGTCAGGGAAACTTTGGCTCTGTTGACGGAGATCCACCTGCAGCAATGCGATATACTGAGTGTCGAATGACAGCTCTTGCTGAAGAGATGCTTTCTGATCTGGAAAAAGATACGGTTGATTTTGTACCAAACTATGATGATTCTTTGAAAGAACCTTCAGTGCTTCCATCAAAAATACCGTTTCTTCTATTGAACGGATCAACAGGTATTGCGGTTGGTATGGCAACAAATATGGCGCCGCATAATCTTTGTGAAGTTGTTGATGGAATAGTTGCAACAATTGATAATCCGGAAATTACCAATGATGATCTGTTTAGAATTATTCCAGGTCCAGATTTTCCAACAGGTGGAACGATATTCGGCCGAAGTGGAATTCTTGAAGCGTACCGTACTGGTAAAGGTAAAGTTGTAATTCGTGCTAAAGCAGAAATAACTACCACACCGAATGATCGTGAAGAGATTATAGTTTCAGAGATTCCGTTTATGGTGAATAAATCATCACTTCTGGAAAAAATCGCTGATCTGGTTCGTGATAAAGCGATCGATGGAATCTCATTTATCAGAGATGAATCTGACAGAAGAGGAATGAGAATAGTCATTGGTGTCAAGAAAGATGCATTTGCTGATGTCGTTTTGAATCAATTATATAAATACTCCATGATGCAGACAACATTCGGTATTATCAATCTTGCCCTTGTGGATCTTCAACCAAAGTTACTCTCCTTAAAGGAACTGATTACACATTTTGTAGATCACCGTCATGAAGTAATTGTTAGAAGAACCGAATTTGATTTACGGAAAGCACAGGAGAGAGCTCATATTCTCGAAGGATACAGGATTGCCCTGGATCATATTGATGAAATTATTGCGCTTATAAAAGCATCACACTCTCCTGATGAAGCACAGATAGGTCTTCAGGAACGCTTCGGATTTTCGGAAATACAGGCAAAAGCGATTCTAGAAATGAGACTGCAACGTCTCACAGGGCTTGAGAGAGAAAAAATTGAAGCCGAATATCGTGAATTGATGAAATTGATTGATGATCTTCAGTTTATTCTCAACAATCAGGATAGGCGCATGCAGATAATCAAGGATGAACTAACTGATCTTAAGAATCGGTTCGGTGATCCGCGAAGAACTGAAATTATCGATTCATCCAGTGATGTGAATATTGAGGACTTGATTGCCGATGAAGACATGGTAATCACCATGAGTCATGAGGGGTATATCAAGAGGATGCCTTTGACTACATATCGTTCTCAGGGTAGAGGTGGTAAAGGAATTAAAGGGATGGACTCAAAAGAGAACGATTTTATCACTACTCTTTTTGTGGCATCAACACATACCTACATTCTCTTTTTCACAAATACTGGTCGATGTTACTGGCTGAAGGTGTATAAAATACCAGAAACAAACAGGCAGTCCAAAGGGAAACCGATCATAAACCTGGTTGATCTGAAACCTGGTGAAAAAATCGCTGCTTTTGTTCCGGTTCGGGAATTTGATAATGAACATTTTATCGTTGTGGCAACCGAACAGGGAGTTATCAACAAACAGCTTCTTTCCGCTTATGGTAATGTTCGCAAAGATGGTATCAATGCAATCAACCTTGATGAAGGAGATTGTGTGATAGAATGTAAGCTGACTAAAGGTGATAGTGATATCATCCTAGGAACAACTTCAGGTCAGGCAGTACGATTCCATGAAAGTGCTGTTCGGGAACTGGGAAGAAACACACGTGGAGTAAAAGGAATCACCTTACGCAATAATGATAAAGTAATCGGCATGATTACTGTGAATGAGGGTGACGATGTATTGACCGTGACAAAAAATGGTTATGGAAAACGAACCCCAATTTCAGATTATCGCAAAACAAACCGAGGAGGATCTGGAATTATCAACATCAAGGTAACTGAGAAAAACGGTGAGGTTATATCAATAAAAGGTGTTCAGGGACAATATGATGTTATGATTATCACTAAAAATGGAATCATTATTCGTGTTGATGTTAACAAGATATCCACAATTGGTAGAAATACTCAGGGTATAAAGTTGATATCTCTGGATGGCGGAGATCAGCTTATTGATATCGCACTCTGTGAGAGAGATACTTCTGTTTCCGAGGAGACTACTTCGGAAATTGGCGAATCGATTCCGGAAGTTATTCCTGAAGCGGTACCAGAAGAGGACGCCAAAGATAGTTTCAATGTTACTGAAGAAGAGGAGACTCCTGAGGAACCACAGAGCGATGAGGGAGTTGTTGAGTAACAGCTGATTTATCTGTTCAAAAAGTCTTTCTGTATTACTTTTCGACAAGCTTTCCGCTTTTTGCGGGATGAGCATACTTCCTGATACTGTAAAGAAAGACCGCTCATATTGAGCTCAGTTGAAGCATGTTTGTTCTTTTACTGGTGTTTTGGACAGATACTAATGAAACAATAAATTTGTATTTTTTTGAAAAAATGCGCTACTGATAAACAGTGGCGCTTTTTTTATAAAAAGGTAACAGGAACTATGTTATGTATGGAAAATTTAGAAGGTTGAGGTATTGTAAAATTCTTCCTAACACTTTCTTTCGAGAGCCTCAGGGAGTTGAATTTAACAAAAAACGTACCCTGAGTCTTGAAATGGTATATCACTGAATATTTTTGCAATTGCCATGATAAATAAAAAATATTTTATAGCTTACTAAGATTGTAAATACCCGTAATCAAAGCAACTACAGCCATTAATCCTGTAGCGAAATTTGCAACAGCCCCGGCAGTTTCAATGAAACGTTTACTTGCATTATTATAATCAATTACCTGAGGTACAACGACAGCATCGCCTGGTGCAAGAGGGTAATTAAAAAAATTATTATCTTTTCTGGTGATGATACTTCCGTTGGCTTTAATTATATAGACATTCTTTTTATCGGCATTTCCTTTAAAACCACCTGCAGATAGAATCAATAATTCAACAGTACTACGTTCCGGTTCATATTTAAAGGTAGTAGGATTAAATACTTCACCAATAACGGAAACAGTATTTAATTTTCTTGGAACAAACAGGTAATCCCCATCTTCAAGCTGAAAATCGGAATAATTATTGAGGTTTGAAAGATCAATAACTACTCGTCCTGTCGATTTGGTTTGATTAATTTCATCTTTCAACATCATTTTCTGGGCAAGAATGGCATTTACATCACCCTCTTGCTTCGCAGCCTTTTCAACAGAAAGTTTCATAATGTCGGATTCCAGGTTTTTGCTATATTCAGTTTTTCTTTGAATTTCGAGATCCTGAACAGATCTTCTTGTAAATACTGCTGCAGCGATGTAGGCGTCCTCTTTAAACCCGCCAGCTCTTTGTATAAGTTCACCAAGATTTTCATTTTCAAAAAGAACATAATTTCCAGGATAATTTATCTGACCGGCAAGAGTAATTGTTCTCCTTTTTTCCCAACCCATCTTATTGCGGATACTTATAACATCACCTTTATACAGGGGTAAATTGTGATTTGGGTCATTAATCATAGCACTTGCAACATTGAAATCGATTTTTTCTGTCTTAATTTTTTCATTAGCGGATGAATGTCGTCTGTATAGTTCCCCACGAACCGGACTGGCTTCATCGGTGAGACCGCCGGCCTGAAGAATCAAATCGCGAACCTTCATATTTTCCATGAGTTTAAAATCACCTGGATTTGTTATGGCCCCATTGATAGTTACTTCTCTAGATGGTTCAAAGAAATCCTTGTTGTAAATCATTATCTGATCTTTAGGTTTCAAAAATAAATTATCATCAGAATTTACATCATCAATAACGTTTCGTAAATTAAATGCGATAATGCGATTCAAAAAACTGGGAGGTTCCTGTCGATAAACAACAGCATAATCGAAATAGGTTTCAGAAAGAAGATCCTGGTAATCGTGAATAACATCACTGATTTTCATATCTGGTTTATATTCATATTTTCCTGAACGAATAACATTTCCCTGAAGGTAAACTGCGTTGATCTCTTTTGAAATAACTGGAAAAATAGAGATAAGGTCACCATCCTGAATTTTGACATCAGGAATTTTTGCAGATATTGAATCGATATCAAGAATTACATGGAACTGGTTATCTTTGAATCTGCTGATCTGTATTTTATTGGTCCAGGCTCCCGGAGTTAATCCGCCAGCAAGATGAATCAGATTCTCGAGAGAGGTATTTTTCTCAATTTCATAAATTGCGGATCTTCGAACGTTTCCGGCAATTGCAGCCATTTTTTCAACAATAGGTACGAAAATAACATCACCAGATTGAAGTCGTAAACTAGAGTTATCATTTCCGGAAAGCAGAAAATCATAAAAATCAATTTTAGAGATGGTTTTTCCATTTCTTTTCAATAAGATATTGCGTAAAGAACCTGTTGGAGTCGGTCCCCCCGATGCAAATAGTGCATTAGTAATGTTTGAAAGTGCGCTTATTGCGTAGAAACCAGGGACTTTTACTTCACCGACAATGTACACACCGATCGTCCTCATCTCTCCCATAGAAACGTTAACATTAACGCCTTCGATAGTGCTGAGTTTATCGGTAATATTTTTCCGCATGTTTTCAAAATTTAATCCGGAAACAAAAACAGGTCCGATTCTGGGAATTTTAATACTCCCATCTTTTTGTACTTTTAAAGAGTATTCTTCATTGATTCTACCCCAGAGCATTATTTTGATTTCATCACTGATGTTGATCAGATAATCACCTGGCACTGTGATAGCATTTGAAGGAGCAAAAGTTGAAGGTGATTTTTGGGAAAAAATAGAATACCCAAAAACATTCAAGTTTTTTATAGATTTTTCAGGATCAATTATTTCACCGGATATTAGTTTTTTATAAAAAGATTCGGAATCTGAAGTACTTTGTTTTATAGTATCTGTAGGTAAATCCTCTGCTTCACCTGATTTTATTTCATTTGGCTCATCATTTTTTCTTTCATTAATATCCTTTAACATCCGATTAATTTCAGCATCATTTTTTAAATTCATCCCAGTTGAAGACATCGCCTGGCTACGTACTATAGTTGGATCAATATTCTTTAAAACAGATACATCATAAGTACCGACTTGAGAGATTGCAAAAGAACTTAGTAGCAGAAGTAGCAGTGTAAAAGATGCCGAAAGGGATTTCATTAAAAAGCCTCTTTAAAATAAAATAAAGTAATTTTTACATTTGAATTTTAAATATACTACCCGGCAGAAAATTGGACTAACTCCAATGTATATCATTTGATTGAATAATACTCTTTATACCAGGAGATAAAGTTTTTAATTCCAATATCAATATTTGTTTTTGGTTCGTAACCGAGCTTTCTCATTTTTTCGATATCTGCAATCGTATTAGGAACATCACCTGGTTGAAGAGGAAGAAGCTGTTTGATAGCTTTTTTTCCAAGATTTTTTTCGATCTCGTTTATGAAATCCAGGAGAGTTTCGGCTCTGCCATTACCAATATTATAGATTTCATATGGACGAGGTGTATTTAGAACACGCACAATCCCATCAACGATATCATCAACATAGGTAAAATTTCGTATCATATTACCGTTATTAAAAACGGAGATTGGTTCATTATTGATAATGGCTTTTGTAAAAATAAACAGTGCCATATCGGGTCTTCCCCAGGGTCCATAAACGGTAAAAAATCGTAAACCAGAGCATGGGATACCAAACAGATGTGAATAACTATAAGCAGTAAGTTCGTTGGATCTTTTTGATGCAGCATATATTGAGATAGGATGCTCAACTGGATCAGTTTCCGAAAAGGGAGTTTTTGTGTTTTTTCCATACACCGAAGAACTTGATGCGTACACGAAATTTTCAACTTTATGATGACGCGCCAGTTCCAGAATATTTAAAAAACCTTCTCCGTTTGATTTCTGATAAACATGAGGATGGGTTAATGAATATCGAACACCAGCCTGTGCTGCTAAATGGCAAATCTTATCTATTTTGTAAGTTTTGAAAAGATTTTCCATTCCCCGGTAATCGCAAAGATCCATTTTGTGGAAAGAAAAATTATTGCTTTCAGTGAGAATTTTTAAACGGTTATGTTTCAGTTCTGGATCGTAGTATTCATTGAGATTATCGATACCAATGACATGATGACCTTCGGAAATCAGCTTTTTAGTAAGATTGAAACCAATAAATCCGGCAACGCCAGTAACAAGAATCATTGAGAACTCCCGGTCAATTTAGGTTTGTAGTAATTATCACCACCATAAACAAGGTTACCATGTGACAATATAAGTCGGCGATAATGTAAGGATTCTATCAAGTGAAGATCATGGGTGGACATAATAATCGTTGTCCCCCAGCTGTTAATTGTCTGTAATAATTTGAGGATTTCAAAGGAAACTTCAATATCAAGATTTCCTGTAGGCTCATCGGCAAGGAGAATCCAGGGGTCATTTACAATTGCTCGTGAAATAGAGACTCTTTGCTGTTCACCTCCGGATAATTGATTAGGATAATGAAAACATTTATGACTTAACCCTGTAAGTGATAACGTTTTAAAAACCTTCCGCTTAATCTCCTTTTCTCTCATTCCGGTGACTCTTAAGGAAAAAGCGACATTTTCAAAAACATTACGATCATTAAGAAGTTTAAAATCCTGAAATACAATACCGATTCTTCTTCGCAAGTAAGGAAGGTCTCTGCTGGTTGTAACTTTCGAGTCGTATCCGCAAACAAACACCTGACCACTGCTTGGAAATTCATCCATGTAGATATGTTTCAACAATGTGGTTTTCCCTGCACCACTTGCGCCGGTAAGAAAAACAAATTCTGCTTTATCAATAAATAACGAAATGTCATTAAGAGCGGCGTAATTATTATCGTAAAGCTTTGTTACATGCGAAAATTGTATCATATTTCAGTTTGTGCGCTGAAGTAAAAAGTGAATTCTTTCGGAACGTGAGGAGTATTTTCTGTATGAATACTCATCCCAGATACCAATTATTTTAAACAGATCCCTGGGTATTACATGCTCAATAGATTTTGCCGGAAATACCTTTTGGACATGATGTTCCGAAAAACGATGAAAAATTTGCGCTTTTGATTTAATTTTTTTGAAAATAGTAAAATCATTTATTTGAAAATAATTTTCCGGATTGTAAAAACTATGACGAATATATGAATAATCATCGTAGTCACAGTGATCAAAATAATCGGTAAAATAACGAACAGAGTTTGTTTGTGTTGTAATGTCAAATAAAAAAAGACCGTTTTTACTCAGTACCGATGAGACCTGTATAAATAATTTTTTATATTCTTCAAGAGTCAGTAAATAGTTTATTCCATCATAAAGAAAAATAACAAGATCAAAAGTAGTTTTAAGTGGGAGAGCCGTACAATCAGCGCAGAAAAAGGAACAACCTTTTTTATTGGCTTCAAATGCCATCTGGTAACTTAAATCTGAACCGAAATAACTATAACCAGCATCTTTAAGTGTTTTTCCCAAGATTCCAGTACCACCACCTAATTCCAGAATTCTTGAAGAATGGCTTGAATTATATTTTTTCAAAATCTTCTGGATGTAGGAGAGCCATATATCATACTCAACATGGCTCATAATCCGATCGTAAAGAGGTGCAAGTGCATGATATTTCAAAGTAGAAAATCCGGAAAGTTACATTTTTATATTGATGTAAAGATCTTCTTTCCATTTATTAACAAGATCTATTAACTTTTTCTGAGCAAGAATATCTTTTGCTTTTTCTGAAAGAAGAGCATAGTCATTTTCTAGTGATAACGATCTGTTTTGGACGCGATCTTCAACATAGTAAATAGAAACAGTATTTTCATCACTGATAGCTTTGCTGATCATGCCAGGTTTAAGAGTGTCAACAGCATCACGAAGGTTTGCCGGCATTTCAAGTAAGGATAGCCATCCAATTTTTCCCTTATTGTTTCTTGAGACCGGGTCTTCACTGATTTTGGAAACGAGGGTTGAAAAATCAGCAGAGGATTTGCAGTTGTTACGAATTGAATCGAGTCTATCATACACTTTTTTAATAACGTCTTCAGGTGGGGCTACTTTAACAAATATCTGACGAATATTAACTTTCTGGTCTCTTCTTTCGATAACATTCAAGATATGAAAACCCAGTCGTGTCTGGAAAGGTTCACTTATCTGGCCGGGCTGAAGACTGAAAGCTTTTTCTTCAAAAGAAAGTTCACTGAGAGATCCTTTGGATATAAAACCAAGATTTCCACCTTCAGCAGCATCAGGACTTTCTGAATATTTTTTTGCGACCTCACTGAAATCTTCACCGTTTATCAATTTCTGTTTAATAGAGACAATTTTTTCATACGCAGCCTGACGGATAGAATCTCCAGGTGAGATTGTAAGAGATAGTTTTTTTAATAGTAGACTTTCTCCAACCTGTGGTAGACTGTCCTTATACTCTTTAAAGAATGCTTCAACATCCTTGCGGTTAACTTTTAGCGAGTATAAATAATTCTGCTGAACTTTTTGTTTTAAAAGCTGTTCTTTAATAGCTTTTCGGAGTTCAGCTTTAAATTTTGAAAGTGAAATACCCTGCTGTCGCTTGAGTTCTGTTTCAAGAGCATCTATGGTTAGATTATTTTGCCGAAGCAGAGAATTAATATGATTGTTTAAAGCAGCTTCAACTTCATTATCAGAAAGAGAGATAGTGGAATCTTTTTTTGCATGTGCAAGAAGTACTTTCCCATCAATCATTTCCTGAATGAACTGTTTTTTCATCTTTTCAGAATTTGCGCTGTCTGAACCAAGAGAACTGAGACGCATTGCTGTATAAGCAGTAATTTCGGAATTTAAAATGATTTCATCACCAATAATTGCAGCAATTCCGTCAAGAGGCTCCTGTGCATTGATAAGTGCAGTAAAAGATAGTAATACTGAAAAAGTAGTATACGACAATAGTTTCAATTTGTATCTCCTGAGGGATTTATTTTTGTTGAGTAGTTTCTAAAGGAATATCTTTGATAAGATCAAGGTTGAATTGAACATCTGTTTTTAAACGCAAATCAGAGAGCAACTTTTCGATCCGCTGTTTCTGAGCTTTATTGGTTAAAATATTTATAATATCATCTCTGACTTCATCTTCAGTGCAAAAATCATCCTTTTTCAATCTATCAAGTACACGAACAACGTGATATCCAAGATTGGTCTTTATTGGTATAGTATTTACTTCAATGGAATAATTGTTTATTACAGATCTAATTTCTTCAGGAATCTCGTTAATGGGAACGTACGTCGTATTAAGCGGTTCCGGAGAAGATATTTTACTATACTGTGATGATAGTTCCTGAAAATTCTGATTATTTAACGTTCGATTAATATACCAGGCAGTTTTTTGCTCTTCGGTGATAATTTCAAGATATTTAATTTTATCGGTATCACGGATGAAATCTTTTTGATGTTTATTGTAATATTCAGTGATATCTGCAGCAGAAACTCCACTGTCTTTATTTTCCAGAGAGATTCTGCTGATTACTTCAGCGCCAAGAAGATCTTTCTGCATTTTTTTTAATCTACTTTTAATTTCAGGATCTTTATCAATTTTTCTACGTAATGCTTCCTGGTAAAGCAGTTCTGCATCCACCCATTGTTTAACATAATTAACATTCTGCTCTTTGGAAATTTGATACCGGTACTCAGGCGGAATATTCTGTTTTAAATCTTCCAGAGTTAGTTTTTCATTTCCAACTTTTGCAATCATAGGACTGTTACTTTTCTGAGAACAGAAAAACATAATAGATCCAATAACTACGGGAAAAATTAGTAGATATTTACTTTTCACTAAAATTTATTCCTTTTGGAATCTGAAAAATGTTATTGTGCTAAAGACTCTATTGAAAAAAGATATATGATGCATATATTAAAATCCATATACCTTAGCATTAATTAATAGAGACATGTTTCTAAACTTTAAAAATACCGATTGTTTCGATAACCTGATGCTCAATGGTGCTGCTTTTGAGGGTAGTTTTTACGACTAAAGGGGTTTCGTTAGAGATATTAAAATTGAGATTGGTTGCTGCAAAAAGTTTTTTAATATTGGATTGAATTTCAACGGGATCTCCTTCAAAGGAAAGCACAAGTTCACCGTTTCGATGTATTGCGATTCTTGATGCACCGTACAGTTTTGCCAGAATCTTTATTCTCATTAATATTAACAAGTTATTCACACTGCCTGGAATCGGACCAAACCGATCAATAAGCCCTTTTTCAAATTCCTCGATGCCATGGATGACTGAAATGGATGATAACTCCTGATAGACAGAAATCCTTGTAGCACCATCAGCGATATATTCGTTAGGAATGTAAGCTTCAAGCGGGATTTCAACTTTAACATCTCTTCTCTGCAATTGAACATTCTCACCCTTTAACTCTTTAACTGCATCCTGGAGGAGTCTGCAGTAGAGTTCAAATCCTACAGCTGCAATAAATCCATGTTGAGAATTACCCAGAATATTCCCTGCACCGCGAATCTCCAAATCCCGCATCGCGATCTGGAAACCGGAGCCAAGATCAGTATATTGTTCCAGCGCGCGAAGCCGTTTTAGAGAAATATCATTCATTTGCTTAAATTCAGGAGTTAAGAAATAGGCAAATGCCTGTTCGGATGATCTTCCAACTCTGCCCCGAAGCTGATAGAGCTGTGAAAGACCGAGAGCATCCGCTCTGTTAACAATAATTGTATTAACGTTGGAAATATCCAGGCCATTCTCAATAATTACAGTAGACAATAAAATATCGTACCGACCTGCGATGAACTCTTTCATGATAATTTCAAGCTCGGTTTCATCGGTCTGGCCGTGAGCAATAACAACACGAGCTCTTGGTACCAGAATCTCGATTTTTTCTTTGATCATTTCGAGATTCTTGATACGGTTATTCACAAAGTAGATCTGTCCACCTCGATCCATCTCATTTTCGATAGCATTTTTTATCAGTTCATCATGATATTCAGCTACTTTGGTTTCAATAGGGAGCCGGTTTCGGGGGGGTGTATTAATAATGGAAAGATCACGTGCGCCAATCAATGACATGTGTAGGGTTCTTGGAATTGGTGTCGCAGTCATGGAAAGGACATCGACACCAAATTTAAGGTGTTTCAATTTTTCTTTATGCTTCACTCCAAATCGCTGCTCTTCATCAACAATAAGAAGGCCCAGATTTTTAAAATTGATATCCTCTGAAAGAATCCGATGAGTTCCTATGACGATATCAACATTGCCTTCCCTGATCTTTTCGAGGATAGGTTTCTGCTCCTTCGGTTTCAGGAATCGGCTTAACATAGAAACTCGTACGGGAAAATTAGACATTCTTTCAGAAAATGTAGAAAAATGCTGAGCGGCAAGGATCGTTGTTGGAGCTAAAACTGCCACCTGATACCCCGACATCACTGCTTTAAAAGCAGCCCGCATGGAAACTTCTGTTTTTCCAAAACCGACATCACCGCAAATCAGACGGTCCATCGGTTTATTGGATTCCATGTCTACTTTAATTTCTTTGATAGCTTTCAACTGATCAACAGTTTCATCATAGATAAAAGAATCCTCAAACTCCTTTTGCCAGAGATTGTCCGGTTGAAAACGAATACCCTCAAGAAACTGACGTTTAGCATATAAATCGATCAGTTCCTGTGCCATCTCTTTTAAAGACTCACGGGTTTTGGTTTTTAGCTTTTCCCAGGCAGAGGTACCAATCTTAGAGAGTGATGGGACAACGGTATCTTTTCCAACATATTTTTGCACCTTATGAAAATCTTCAACAGGTACATACACTTTGGCACCGTCAGCGTATAGAAGCACCATGCAGTCTTTTTGAAAATCCTGAGTGGCAATTCTTTCAACACCCAGAAATTGCGCAATACCATGATCTTCATGTACAACATAGTCCTGAGGTGCGAGTGCATCAAATCCGGTAAGAGGGATCCCGCTTTTCTGCTTTTTAATCTTAACGGGACGGATAACCCGGTTGATGATCTGTGCTTCAGAATAGATAAGGAATTTTATCTCTCTAGCGATAAATCCCCGCACTAAAAAACCGATCGCAATCTCAATAAAAGGACACTGCTCGCCAATCAGTTCCTGCATTCGCTCGGCGTGACCAATATTTGGACATAATAGAACGGTTCTATATCCATTGTCGTTATATTGAGAAACATTTGCGGAAAGTGTATCAAGTTCGCCGGGAAGTTGTGGCTGTTCAATCAGATCGATTTTATACTGTTTAACCTCTCCTCGTACTTCAATAGTATTTAAATAGATGATCTTAAAAAGTTCAAGTTCATCTTCAAGCTGTCGCTGATCTATTAGAAGAGAATCTGGCTGAGAAACCAGAGGTTTATAAATTTCAGGAATGCGTTCCAGATGTCGAGTATAGTTCTGTCGGGTTTCATCAAGACGTCTGGAGGGAGCAATCAGATCATCCCAGACGATAAAAGAGTCACTAGGAAAATAATCAAGAATGGAAGAATACGGTTTTTTAAACCAGTGAAGAAACCACTCAATTCCTTCATAATCTCCAGCGATTTTCCATTGATGTTCAATTTTAGTGTAAAAATTGCTATCAATTTTATTACTTTCTATGTACCCTTCGATCTGTTCAAGAGTGGTATCTATCTCTTCTGAATTGAAAAGAAACTCTTTAATAGGAACGATTTCAACAGATTTTCTCAGATCCTGAGATTTTTGTGTGAAAACATCAAACTCTCGAATCGATTCAATGTAATTTCCCCAGAACTCAATTCGAAGCGGATTTTCGTATAAAAATGGATAGATATCAACGATACCGCCTCTCACACAAAAAGTACCAATATCAGTCACCTGTGTTTCACGATGAAAACCACTGTCGGTGAACCATTTGGTGAGAGTTTCGATTGAGACATCATCACCAGTTTGAATTCTAATGATAGAATTGAAAAGTTTTTTTCGAGGAGTTATCCTTTGTAGCAGTGAAGAATACGGGGTAATAACGACACATTTTTTTCCATTAAGCAGCGATGTCAGTACACGAAAACGAGATTCGGTCAAAGGACCGAAAGGCGATTTCATATTATAAGGGACTGCATCACGTGATGGAAGCAGCAGCACACTTTCTTCATCGATGAATGTTTTACACTCATCAACCAGCGTTTCAGCTTTTTTACTGCTTTCGGTTACTACCAGGGCCGAATTCGCAGTTTTTCTGAAAAGATCAGAAATGAAAAAGGCATCTGAAGAACCAATGATTCCATCAAGAAGAAGATTCTTTTCCGGGTTTGAAACGATCTGGTTAATTTGGGGAAAGTTAATAGGCGCCCAGAGTGTAGAAAACTTCTCTATATCCATTTCCTGCTCTAACTGGTGATCAAAATGGTGAATAATTATTTCGATTTGGTAGGGGTAAAGTGAGCTAGGAAGGATTCGAACCTTCGACTCTCGCCTTAAAAGGGCGATACTCTACCGCTGAGTTACTAGCCCCCTATCTCGCTGAAATTCAGCAAGGACTACAATATAATTTTTATTTTAATATCGTGCAACAGAAAATTCCTCAAAATATATTTAAGATTTTAATAGATATGCATTTGGTTGGTGTTAGCAGCATTATTTACAAAACAACTCAAGCACCGCAGAATACGCGACCGCCTCTCTCCCCAGCCCTCTCTCCACTCGTGGAGAAAGGGAGCATTAAGGAACAGCGATTTTTCTTCTTCTTCCCCCTCTCCATTTTTTAATGGAGAGGGGGACAGAGGCGGTGCACTGAGCGTAGTCGAATGTGGGGTGAGTCGATATGAGAATCGCTGAGAAATCTCACAAATAGAGAAAGCATAAAATTTAGTTATAAAGGTTTTAACGTGAATTTTATTTGTCCGCTTATTGTAGTAAACGATATTATTAAGGCTCGCTATTTTTATGAAACAATTCTTGGTCAGATTATAAAAGCGGATTATGGTCAGAACGTCCTTTTTCAGGGGGATTTTTCGTTACATGAAAAGGAGCACTATCAAACTCTGATCGGAAATCATCCGATTTCTATTCAATCTAATAGTTTTGAGCTCTACTTTGAAGAAAATGATCTTCAGGAACTCGAGGATAAATTGATTGAACATAAAGTTGAATTCATTCATACGATCCGGGAACAACCGTGGAAACAGCGGGTAATGCGGTTTTACGATTACGACAGGAATATTATTGAAGTTGGTGAAAGTCCCGAATATACGGCATTCAGACTTTCAAAAGAGGGTTATACAATAGATGAAATCAGTACGTTCACTTATCTGACAAGAGAGCTGGTTGTTGAATCAATTAGCAGGTTTTGATTTATCAAAAGAGGCAAAATTTTATGCGTCTGCCATTTAAAGCGTGGTATATCCGGTCAACGATCGATGAAAACCTGGTTCATCAGAAACTTCCGGTATATACAGTAGAATTGATAGGTGCAGTCACGGGAAAATAACATATGCAGATTCCATTATATCTTCTCAATACCCATTATAACGACCGATATTTTGATGTTGTTAATGCTGTGCATGAAGCGAAGCAGGTGTATTTCAAGGGGACATTTATTTTAGAGAAACTGCACTATTCGGTAAAAAATCCTAAACAGATAAGTATCGGAGAAACCGGATTCGGTCCCGGCAGAAACCTGCTTTCGTTGATTGATTATCTGAACGATTCAGGGTTGAACGATATCCTTATTACATATAATACATGCGAATTACATCCGGTGACACAGGAACAAATGGCAATGATTCTGGAGTGTTTCAGGGAACAGGTTGGGGATAGTATCGATCAGGTTTTATCACTCTATAAACGCATAGATACTTCAATTCCCGGATGGCACCATGAAGAACGGGTGTTTTCTTTTGGAAAGATAGCGTTTAACCTCTATATTGGTGAAGCACTGGAAATGGTACAATCGCTTGAAAACACCTGTGATATCTGGTTCCTTGATGGACATGGTCCGAAAACAAACCCCGAGATCTGGAGGCGGGAACTTCTTTTAAAGATTGGGGAAAAAACCTGTTCCGGAGGAACTTGCGCGACATACACTGTTGCAGGAGATGTCAAACGGGCACTTGCTGATGCTGGATTTCAGGTCGAAAAGGTTCAGGGGTGTGGAGGGAAGAAAGAGGTGTTGAGAGGGGTCAAGAAAATTTTGTAATCCGTGTTTTCAGATGTAAGTATGATTGATTAATATTTTTAGAAAGTTTTTTCTTAGTCACTAACCACTTAGTCACCTTTTATGTATGGACGCCCGGTGATTTGGTGTGGGTGAGCAAGTTCGGTGAGACGTTACCTTTTGTGAATCCACACCCAGTGGCATTTGGTGTCGTGGAGGGGAGATACTGCAATGTTCCTTTGTATCGCATTCGCCTCACCCCCTTAGTCCCCCTCTCCATTAGTGAATGGAGAGGGGGAAAAATAAGATAGCGAATAAATGGAGTTTTGCAATCTCCACTAAAACAAATAAAATTAATTAATTGAGTTAACTGAATATATTTTAAAGTGAAAATATCAACAATGGTTTTAGAATGCAGAGTTTGCAAGATGCGTTTCTTTTTATTTATTATAATTGTAGTTATTCAGGTTACCGGCCAGACTATTGCTCCGATAGAGACTGTTCCAATTGATCTATCACCCTTTTCAAAAAACAGTGATAAAAAACTTACAATTTCAGATTCAACAATTCTTTTAACTGATTTGAAAGCAGCCAGGAGAATGAATGTCTTAGGAACAGCGCTTTTTTATTCTGGAATATCTTTCCAGCTTCTATCAGTACCGTTTTTCTTCGATGAGGAATCGATGGGACCTGGCTATTTCATAATAAGCCAGGGTGTACTATTGGAGTACGCAGCGCCTTGTATTTCAGGGGCTGGAGCAGAAAAAACATGGAAAACTATTTCTGCTCAAAACCCTGCATTTATAAGGCACGAGGGGTGGAAATACTATAAAAAAGGGTACGCGTTTTTAGGATTACAAATAGGAGTTCTTCTCGCTGGTACGCTGATCGCAGCAAATGCAGAAAATCCAACGGTTGTTTCTTTTGCTACTGGAACTGCAATTACATCTGGCATCATCTTTAATATAGCAAAACATGTCTCATTCGGGCGATCCTTGGGGGCTTCTAATAGATATACAAAGGGTGTACTTAATGAGATTAGAGGAAAGTAACTATATCTATTTGCTTTTTATCATAAAAATTCCTTGTGTGATTGCAAAATACTCTGCTGAAAATGCTAATCTCTGAGTCCTTTTTTAAAAGTCACTTAGTCACTTTTTAATATGGACACCCGGAGCGATTTGGTGGGGTCCACACTATCATTGCAGCAGTTAACATCAGTGTGCCCTCATCCAGTGGTTTTTGATGTCGTCGGAAGGGAGTACTGCAATGTTGTTTGATTTCGCGATCGCCTCAACCCACTTTCGACTACGCTCAGTGCAACGCCTTAGTCCCCATTTCCATTAATGAATGGAAGGGGGAGAGAGGTAAAAAGCGAAATAATAGAATTCCTCAATTCCGGTGGTGAATTCACACGCCACTTGGGTATGGGTATGGGATCGCCGAAGTTGCGGCGGCTTGATAATCTTACTGACCCATACCTTCTCGCCCGGCGACCCATATATAAAAAATTGAACAGAAAATAATAAGGAAGAATCTTGACATTAAACCAAAATCAGAATTATTAAGATTCCTGACTGGTAAAAGCAGAACTTTTATACCAATTAATTTTCCTCGTCAAAAACATAACCCCACCAAGTAGTATAAACAATCCGGTACTTCCCAGAAGCAGCGCATAGTCTTCAGATTGTAAGATTACATAGAGGAACCCGAACATTATTGTAAAAAGTATTGAGAAAATTATCAGTGCTGTTATTTTTCGCAAAATTGAAAAAGTATACAGCGACAACATAAGGGTGGTAGCACCAGCGGAAATCAGGTATGCTATTCCGAAGGTGATTTGTTCTGAAATGGACAAAAGTAGAGCATAGAAAAGAATCAATGCGGCTCCGATTAATAAATATTGGAATGGATGCACTTTATATTTTCTGGTAATTTCAACCATAAAGAATACAACAAAGGTGAGCAATATTATCAGAGCTGCGTACTTAACAGACCGGGTTACCATCTGGTAATGCTGGACAGGGGTTATTATTCGTACACCGAAGGATGATGCAGCAATATCATATCCGGAACCAATCCATGATTGTGGATAGTTTCGGTTAAAATGGAGGATGTTCCATTCTGCAGAAAAACCATTATCAGTGATTGTGCGTTTTTCAGGAAGGAAAGCTCCGTAAAATGATGGTGAATTCCATGGTGATGAAATTGTTACATGTGTTTCTTTCCCTACAGGTGTAAAAAGTATAGTATCACTACCTTTGAGTTTCAGGTTAAGTTGAAATGGAATAATTGATCCACCAGATGATTCCTGCATATGTAATGGAACATGAATTCCAGATCTGACAATTTGATCAATTGGCAATCCAGGTTCAGCAATTTTATCTATACCATTCCACTTTACACTGACCTTGTTATTGATACCACGCATATCCGGAATTCCTATCTGAAGAAACGCTTCTTCAAAGAGTATTTTTTCTGCTCCAAGCTGCTGGGCATTCAATACAGGTAAATCAAATTTTCCAGAAATATCCAGTGAGGATTCATAGAGTGATGCTTTGTAAATACCACGCTTGAGTACACTGGGGAGAATTTCACCATTTATTGATAATTGTTCGGGCAAATAATGGATATACTTTTTTTCACGGGTAATCTGATTGTTATAATTTTTTATTGCAGTATAAGGTATGGTCAGTACCGGGCCGGTAACAGTTTGCCCATTACTCCAGTTTTGACAGATTTCGGTAATTGCACTATTCTGTAGTGTACTTCTTTCGTTAATCAATGATTGAAGCATTGATGCTGGAATAAGAAGTAAAAGAACCAGAATCGCAATTCCTGTCAGTTTTAACAAAACAGAGCTTCGAATCCATGATGAGGTTTTTTCGGTAATTGTTGAAACATCCATACATATTTCCTTTTAAATTAATTGATAAGTAATAATTAAAGAATTCACCGCACCATGCGGTTAAGGTTGTCTGGCCTGACATTAGAAATAATACATCTGCAATTTGAAGAGGGGGTGAAGGGAATATGAAATATAGGTGAAATTCTAAAGAAGGGGCTGAAATAAAAATTACATATCTATAAATTCAGATTACAGAATCTGACTTTAAACTATCTGTTCGCTCTTAAAATAGTCGTTTTTTTAAAAGTACTCGCTATATTATAATGAACGGGGATTACAAATACGTTTTTTTGGTGGAGCAGGTTGTGAAAATTTTTGTTACTTTTTTAACCGTTTTATTAGTATGCGGATTCACCAATGAAGTATTTAGTGTACCGTATGACGGAGAACCGTTTGAACTTGAGCAACCCGATGGTTCAACTGTCCCTGTGCTTGTCTGGGGTGATGAGTTTTATCAGCACATAGAAAGTCCGGATGGCTATACTCTGGTTCGAAACAGTGAAACCGGATGGATATGCTATGCACAACTTTTGGCTGATTCAACAGAACTGACATCCACCAATTCAATCTACCGGTGCTCTTCAAGTCTTAAAAAATCTACTCTGGTTACGCCGCTTCCTGATGGATTAGAAAGACATATAAAGATCCAAAGATCATCTCGCCTCAAACACCACGAAAAAATTCGTTCTTACTTTAATATTAGTGATGAAGAAAATGTAGAAACTTCAAATCCATCCCCTGCACCATCCCCGGATGGAGAATCTTCGACAATAATGCCGCTTCAGGGAGTGACCCCGGTCAGTGGCAATTATATAGGGCTGACCATACTTATTGATTTTTCTGATAAAACCGGGACTATGCCCGTTGATTCAGTTAAAGATTTTGTAAATAAGCGTAACTATACCGGCTATGGTAATAACGGATCGGTGCGTGATTATTTTTATGATGTATCTGGCGGTAAAGTTGACTATCAGAATATTGTAGTAGGTTATTATCGCGCAAAGAATCCTAAAACCTATTATGATAACAGCGCTTCATCATTCGGTTTAAAAGCCCAGGAACTTCTCAAAGAAGCAATTACCGATTTGAAAAGTAAAAATTTTGATTTTGCCCAGTTATCATCAGACAGCAGGAAACAGGTTTATGCTGTTAATGTGATGTACGCCGGAACACCTTCAATGGGGTGGTCCAAAGGGTTGTGGCCTCATCAGGGATCGGTTTCCAGTATATCAGTAAGCGGATTAACTATTAGAAAATATCAGATGTCAAATATCGGTACTGCTTTAAATATCGGTACGTTTTGTCATGAAAACGGACATCTGCTCATGAGGTGGCCGGATCTTTATGATTATGGCAGTGAATCAAACGGTGTTGGTAATTATTGTATCATGTGTGGTACCAATTCAAAAAATCCAACAATACCCTGTGCGTACCTGCGGGACTATGCAGGTTGGGATCTTGTTACTGATATTACTGACATGGTTACCGGTACCATTTTTAAAGTCGTTCCAAATTCAAACACATCATTCATGTATCGTAATAAGAGCAACAGCAGTGAAATGTTTTACATTGAGGGAGCGTTGAGATCCGGGCGGCGCAAAACAATTGCAGATACAGGATTTATGATATGGCATGTGGATCGCAAGGGATCGAACAATTATGAACAGCGTACGTCAACATCTCATTATCTCGTTTCTCTGGAGCAGGCTGACAATCTTTTTGATCTGGAACGTAAGAAAAATATGGGAAATCGGGGCGATCTGTTTAAAGCCGGATATAAAGACCGTTTTGATGACCAGACATCACCTGCAGCCAAATGGTGGAATGGATCAAATTCCGGGATGAAGATTTTTAATATGAGTAAAATTTCTGACACTATGTCGTTCAGTATTGGAGATACAAATGCTGTTAAGCGGTATCAGGTGACTGTTACAGCATCAGAGCATGGAACGGTAAGTCCGGGAGGAACAATTCAGATTGTCGCTGGACAATCCCTGAAACTGGTGATTAAACCAGACAGTGGGTATCAGACTGAGAAGATTTCCATAAACGGTACCAGCACTACTATTCGGGATACCATTACAATAGATAATGTTAACAGTAACCAGACTGTGGAGGTACAGTTTACACTTAAATCAGCACTTCTCTGCAGTTCGCCTGAAGAGGGAGAGCTTTATTTTGTTGGGGATACGATTGCCATTGCCTGGCAACAGCGTGGTGTTACAGTCCAGGGAATAGTTCTTTCTTTCAGCATCGATAATGGAAAAACATTTACAACTATCAATGATGCGGTTTCGGGAGATGTAAGTAGTTATAAGTGGAAAACAGCAGATGTAGAAAGTGACAGCTGCAGGATACGGATTGCAGACCGCGATGGATCACCTTCAGTGCTATCATCACGATTTTCCATACGAAGGAAGCCACAGCTTTCTGTCAACGATCAATTGATAACAATTACGGTAGCGAAAGGACGAACAGCTGAAAAAGATATTTCCGTAAAAAATGATGGAACGGGAGATTTGAAAATCAATGCAACTTCGGTAAAACAGATAAAGCGGGTATTAATAAATGAAATTTCCCTGGGAGTTACAACACAGGATGCAGATGCAATTGAGCTTTGGAACAGCGGAGCGGACATTGATATAAGCGGCTGGAAAGTATCCTGGGAAGATAACAAGGAAACTTCAGGAAGTTACACATTTAAAGAGGGTACGGTATTAAAGGGTGGAAGTACCTTTTCCCTGTTCGATTTACAAAATAACACTTCAACAAACTCTGATTACATGGGTATCAATGTAATGTGGCGTACCAATGATTTTCTGGAGTTATCAGTTTCGCTAACCGATAAAACCGGTCACGGCATTGATTTTGTTAAAACTACAGGTATTCCGACATCACCCCCTGAAGGTACCGCCTGGGAAGGAGATGGTATTGAACTCTGTTCTGCATTTGTTTACAGGAGAACTTTTATCGACACAGATTCTTTACCGGACTGGGGTTGCACACAGATCGGGACGCTGAAACAGACTAATAATAGTCAACAGAATAGCGTGAGTGCACCAATGCTCACACTTACTCCTCTTTCAAAAGCAATTGGTAAAAATGCAGCTCAGAATTATACCGTTGCGATAAATGCAGTCAGTCTCCAGCCTGGAACCTATACTGATACAATTCTGTTGTATCACAATGATCCTACGCGACCATCGCCGCAGAAGATAGCCTGTCAGATTTCTGTTTACGATCCTTCTTCAGTTATAAACAAACGAACAACAGCTTCAGCACAAAAGGTGTTTCCGTCTGCAACAGCGCTTCTGTCAGTTACCCCCAATCCTGTACAGAGTGGCCAGCCTGTCTCAATACAATACACTCCGGCCGGCAATGAGCTATATGGAGACCTCCTTGTGTTCAGCAGTATGGGAAGATGTCTGTATAATGAGCATGTTAATTTTAAAAGTTTCTATTCAGCAACTCGAAAACCATTGCATTTTTCATGGATTCCAAAAAGTGGTGCTAAAGAAACCTGTCTAATTCGAATAGATATTACCTGTAAGGATGGTTCAAAAAGCCAGTATTCGACGAAGGTGGGGTTGAAATAAGGCCTTACCGCCCCAGCATGAACACCTTCGCCTCAGTTTTCTTCCCATCAACTGCTCGGGCGATATATTGTCCGGAATGAAAACCGGTACCACTGGCTGGCCAGAGAATCGTCTGGCGGCCAGTAGGGTTAACCGGAGTTATTCGGTCAACAAGTCTTCCGCTCATATCGTAAATGGAAAGTAATTCTACTGAAGCCGGAAAATTGAACTGTACTTTTCCTCGCTCCAGGTATGATGCGATGGTAAAGACACCAGATGCCTTATCTTTCGCTACCTGATGCGTTGTACGAATGTGACTGGGTTGATTCTGCATATTGACAAAAATATTTAATGAAAGGGTATCCTTTCTTCCCTGATCATCAGCAACAATATACTTCGCGTTTTCCAGATAAGAAGAGTCGGTTTGAGGTGTCCAGGAGACTGTTCCGCCTGCGCTGACTGTCATACCTGGAGGTACCTTTAGTGGTTGATATCCGCAATTGAGGGAGTCGAGTCCGCGAGTTGGAATTTTAAAAGAGAAAAGAGAGTCCTTATTTGCATATCGGTCCTCTATTATGCAGGATAAAGTCCATATGCCCTCAACACTTCCTAGAACTACATATTTCCCATCACCAGCGGGCAGAATCTTCAAAAAATAGTGATCTTGAGGTACGCTGCTGGATCTTGTCCATACAGTGTCTCCCTTTTGATTAATTTTGAGGAGCCAGTCATTATAATCTTTTTTATAAGCTGTAGATGAATATTTATATCCGGTAATCACGAAGTTACTATCTGTGGATGAAAGGATGTCGGTAAAAATGTTTAACATTGCAGGTGTAGAGTAAATTCTGGTCCAGATGCTATTTCCTTCGGGGGTGATTTTCATCAGTAGACCATCATAACGTCCAACAGTTTTCTCAGATCCGATGCTGTCTTGCCAATTGGAATATCCAAGGATAAGATAATTGCCGTCACCGGTAGGGCGTACGGTACAGCCTGTCTGGTTTCTACTGCTCGCGAATGTTTTGGTCCAAACGATTTCCCCTGAATTGCTTATTTTTAGAAGCAGGATTTCATCTTTACCGGAAACAGTGTTTTTAAATGAACCTGTGATCAAATAATTTTCATCACTCGAAGTTTGTATTGATAGAAGCATTTCAACACCAGTCGATCTGGTCCAGAGTGTATCCCCATCAGGTGTGATTTTAACAAGAGAGCCAGATAAATTTACTGCATTTCTTTCCTCGGAAGTACCTGCAATAAGAAAGTTTCCATCCGTACATTTGTGAATCGCATGAAAAGTGGTAACCTCACCGCTTTTTTCATAAGTTTTTGTCCAGATGACATCTCCGTTGGTATTGATTTTTACTACCAACCCATGGTTGAAACTAATATCAGAAGCGCATTCGCCGACTAATAAAAAAAAATCTCCATCAATAGATTCCATCTCATATATTAAATAGGAATTCAATACACCAAAATTTTTAGTCCAGAGTGTGTCGCCATTTGGATTGATTTTAGCGAACCATCCTAAAATGGAACTATTATTTTGTGGATTATGTGTGCAACCTGCAATGATGTAATTGCCATCCTTCGTTGGTTGCATTGCTGCAGGATAGGTTTCACCAGCATAACTTCTAGTCCAATACATCTGCCCGAAACACAAATTTATCCCTGCAGTTACAACGACAAACAACAAACCAGTCCGAACCATATTAAATTTCTTAAACATCGTACACCTTCACTTTCATTAATAATATACAGTTTATCCACTGGTTTGAGAACAGCCGGATTAAACAATCTGTTTTCTGGTAGAAAACGGACAACTACATTACTAATCAAGAATAGAAGGATCAATAAAAGTTTAAAATTGAAGCAAATATAAGAATATAAGGAATATTGCGATTTCAGTTGGCGAAGGCATCCTCACTCCCAGCTCCCACATGCGCTTGCTAAAGATCTATAAAGCAATCCATTTGTCATGCCGGACTATGATCCGGCATCCAGCAAGCGAATTTCGCGATCTATATTCGCACATTGCTCATTCTGGATGCCGGTATTGGTTCGACAACGCTCACCAACCATCACTGGCATGACGCAGAACACTATGCCTTGTTAATCTTAAGTTGGCGCGTATACTCGCAGCCCCTCTCCACAATGGCGAGGGGAGCAAAAGTACCGTTTCATCAGCACTTTTTCTATCTCCTTTCTTCACATTGGAGGCTATAAAAAGTAGAGGCGAAGGCAGCGGCTGGGGATGATGAGGTACGAATAAAAGCAGGGGAGTAATCTGCGTTGTAGATTTCCTTTTTTCAGCGTTTAGTGAATTCAGAGCTTTGAACATAAAAACCGCAGTAGATTGACGCGGATAACGCGTAATCTATTGCGCATAAAGGGTTTCAGCTCTTTCGGTCTTATCACCTGTAGATAAAACCTTCAAGAGCTTCAACCCTTTCTGCATCAATATCTTACGGTTCTCCACTGCC
>JBNKZD010000148.1:0-5633 GCA_050301235.1 Chitinispirillaceae bacterium
CTCCTGGATCTCGTTTTCAACCTCAACCTCAACCTCAACCTCAACCTCAACCTCAACCTCAACCTCAACCTCAACCTCAACCTCAACCTCAACCTCAACCTCATCCTCAACCTCATCCTCAACCTTAACCTCAACCTCAACCTTAACCTCAACCTCTCTTCCCCTCCCCAAAATCCCCTTGCCTTCCCCCTATACATATATTATTTCTGTAATGTACACCTTGCAGTTGCATGCTGCCGGATCAAGCAAGTTCAATCGACAACACGATCCCATGCCGACAGTCTGCTGAGTAGTTAAATTTCCGTTCTCAATTACTCCTGGTCGCTTTTGGTTTTGCCGGGAGATGGGTGGAAATGTGGCGATTGCGGCACTTGCAGGGGGTTGATGGAGTGGTAAGATGCATGCAACAGGATTGGTTATGTTCCAATCCGTTTTTAAGCACCAGATAACTAAATATGGTAGCATAACAAAGGTATTTTGAAAATGCAAGCTCATATAAGCTTTTTACTTGTAATTACAGTTAGTATGGTTGTTTGTTCCCAGGAACTGGATACAGTTTATGCAAATATTGTTGCAGGGGGACCGGAGATGTATCTCGATCAGGAACCATTTTATGTAAATGATCACAGAATCGCCAGTGCTAATCGCATCTTTAGCAATTTTCCCCGACAATTCTATTTTATGGATACAACAGCCCATATAGAGTGGACGGAGACAATAAGCGAAACAATAGACGATTATTCTAAAATAGTTGTGCTTTCGGATTGCTCGTATCTGGTCAGGTTTATCAGTGGAACGAGTCTAAGTTCCAATCTTTCATATATTAAAGATCTTAATAGTAATGTTTATTACCCTTTCACGAGAAAAATAAGCGCAAGGGATGATAAGTCGTTCTATGTACTGGACGCAAATAAGTCTTCTATAACAAACGTTGATACAAATAACACGGTTTTATGGAGCACTATTGTTGACACCAAAATAAGCGAAAATGCAAAAGTTATTACAGCTAAAGACAATGGATGCCTGGTTTTAAATTACCCATACTTGAAAAAATATTCCACAGGAGGGAGCCTAGATTGGACTTTGCAGGTACACTCAAATAACACAAACGAATATTCTATTACTAATCTGTTGCATGGTGCCAAATTTCCTAATGGAGACTTTTTTATCATTCTTAATGGAGATATTACCGGTGCACAATTGTTGCGCATCACCAACGAGGGTAAGATTGTATGGAAAAGGTTATTACAAAGAGGTTCAGACTACGAAAGTTCGGTGTCGAGTTTATCCGCTAAAAACAATAGATTCCTACTTTGTGGCTTTATAGGAATTCCGGAACCGGCAGGGTCAACAAATGTGTTCGCAACTCTGGTTGATACATCCGGGAACTTTGTTTGGTATTCATATAATTTTATTAAAACAAGAGGCTTTTTTACCTGGGCACTTTATAAAAATGATTCATCATTATTCGTTTTTAGGACTACTAATGCTTCACTTTATAAATTCCATAATCCGCCTGTTTTCAATCAATCTTTTCTACCTCTGAAGCCGACTGCTCGTATCGGAGAAGTATACACTGATACAGTAGCTGCAACAGACCCATTTTCAGGAGATAGAGTTCGTTACTTTTCAATATCCAGTTTACCTGGATTTACTATCGACAGTATGACCGGTATTATACACTGGGTCCCTCCACCGACTAATTATGCATCCCGGGAAAAAGTTATGATAATTGCACAGGATCGTTTGAGACAAAACTCGGTGTATGATTATTTCATCACTGTTTCGCCTGGTGAAAATTCTCCACCAGTTCTGACAGACATTAAATTGAGTTCGAATGTAATCAGTGAAGGTGACAGTGTTTCCTTGCGTGCAATTGCAAAAGATAATGATAACGACAGCATTAAAATAGTCTGGTTATTGAATGGCAAAGATACACTCTCAAAGCAGATTGCAATGATGTACCGTAGCAATTATAAAAGTTCCCGTGATTCAATTGTTGTTTCGATTCTTGATAATAGTGGAAATGAGACCAGAAAACGTGTGCCACTAACAGTACAAAATAAGGCACTGCCACCAGTTCCACTCATAACAACCAACTCCCGCTTTCACTTCGGCGACACTATCGCGTGGACATGGGGTGTTAATGGAATTGACCCGGATCTGGATACAAATAATATCTTATTTACAGCACGACTATATCAAACTGGAGTTGTTACACCGAAGTATTTTACATACAGTAATTCCAAACAGCAATTCATTATTCTTAACGATAGCTTGTTATCAAAGATGAATGATACATACTATCCTTTTGAATTTGCTATTGAGGCACATGATTCCCGTTATTCCACAGGGTTTAATAGCACGGTCAAGTTTTTGTTCAAATCGACAGATAGTACCTTCTCAATCAGTAATTCACCAGCAGAGACTTCTATTCGCATCAACAAGCGAACAGGTGAGTTACTCATCACACTTAAAACTGAGAACGGTATGTCGATGGGTCCTCTTCATGTAAGCATTTTAAATTTGCAGGGAAAAACGTTACTGGAAAAGAGTTATCGTTCTTTTGATAGAAATTTTGAAGAGAAAACTATATTCCCATTAGATTTACGCAAAATAGCTAAAGGAATGCTGATTGCGAGAGTTCACTATAAAGGTAAACTAAAGACTTATGTTATTCAAACGATTATGTAAATATCTTCCTGGAATTATACATCTCATTAGCAGAATTGTAGCTTATTTAATGGTTATATGTGTAACTGGTAGTATTGCCGCAGATATATACGCTCCTGAAGGCCATCGTCTTGACCTTTTCAATTACAAATACTACATTGCAAGTGATCTTTTTAATCCATTCAAGAATATTTCTGCTGCATCTTATCCCGTGCAAATTGAATCACAGAGTGATGGGTACTTACTTTATGGTAGTGAAAATCAAATAATTAAATTTGATAAGAATTGGGACATCGCTTGGATCAGAAAAATGCAATCGAATTTTGGAATTATGCGCACATTTTCAGATGGGTCGATCCTACTGCCACTTCCAACACTTAGGAGTACTAATGGAGAACAGCAATACGTGTCGTATCAGATTTTGGACATGAATGGAAATTATTTATCAGGAAAGACATATTGGATTGACCAAACCCGCCAGGCCCGTTTTAATGTGGTATCACTGGAAACCGATGGGGATTCAGTGTTTTATTCTGGGGTTGCAACAGGAGAGCATTGGTATTCCGATAAAAAGTATGCAGTATGGAAATGCAATCATTCATTAGATACTATCTGGACTAAACAAATTGATGTAAGTGACATTAGTTTTATAAATAAATGTAAATCAGGTAATATTCTGGTTGGGGCGATTGATTCATTAAAAAAGCCAATGAACATTTTGCTTGATGCTAATGGGAATGTTATCTGGAGCTTTATCTTAGACTCAGCAGCTATAACGGGGAAATGGGTGGATGGCTTAGAACTTGAGGATGGAAGTTATATTGTAGTTGGTTTTTCTGATTGCATGATAATTGCTCACATTTCAAATGATGGAAGATTGATAAACTTTAAACAAAATCAACTGGTAACAGGAGCTTATGGCAAACTGATGCAATTACATAACAAATTTATATTTTATGATCCAGGTACTACAGTTGAATTTGACGTTACATTGAGTAGCTTACGCACCAGTCAAATGTGGATTAATGACCCAGTCATTCCTTCTCGTTCTTTTTTTTCTCCATTTTTCATGTGCAGGAAAATTGATAGTGATTCGCTGATCTGCTTTGGCTCTTATAATGGAAACTATATTTCTGCAAGTGTTGGAGAGAATTTACCTCCACAAATAGTGTGGAACCACCCCACAATCAATATCCAGCCTGGACAAGTGTACATTGATACTATAAAGTTCATCGATAGTTTTCCAGGTGATACGGTCAGGTATACTCTTATTAATAAGCAAAACGCACCCATAATATTTGATACCCTTTCAGGTATTTTATCCTGTGTTCCATTCAGCAAGGATACGGGAAATTACTCTATAGAAATTGTTGCTAGAGACGAACGTTTCCAGGCTGATACGGTTCAGTTTACTCTGGTTATCGGGACTGACGCAGTAAAAACTGTCCGACCCAAAGACCTTTATTCTCTATCGCCGACAAAAAATCCAACAATGGTTATACATTTTAAACAAGAAATAAAAACCAATCAGGCAATTGATCTTCTAGGTCGAGAAATACGTTCAATACCAGGACAAGCGTATAGAGCGAAGGCGGCTTCAGGAGTATTCGTTAATAAGCGATGACAATTCCCATGTTGTTTTAGGTTCGTTTACTAAGATTTAACCAACAGTTTGTCACAATCAGTTAAAGGATCTTATTCTCGCGATACCAAAGGAGAAATTTGCGATTCTTAATATGCCCACGGAAGAGGCGGTGCAGGAAGGGTGGCGTGTAACCACACTTGTTGAGAAGTATAATCAGGAGTTGCGGAAATCGGATATCAAGCCAGAGCTGCTCGACACTGTCGGCTTAAGAACTGGTGCGCTTGCGTATGCGGTTTCATTGATGGATTCACATGTTAAACTTACGTTTACTCACAAAGAACAGTTCCAAAAACTCAAAACTGAAGGGTATGCATTGCGCAGAAAACTAGTCGAAGATTTTGAGTATATTTTCCGTTCACAAACGGAGGTACTTGATTCAATCGGACGTATCAAGGAAGGTAAGGGTGATCTGGACATGGTTAGAGATCTCTATTCCCTCTTTCTCCTTGCCAATGAGTATAAACAACGGCTTATGGACGCTCACTTTGATTTTGAAGTCGTAGCACAACTTAATACACTGTATCTGGAACTCTCTTCAATGACAGCTTTAATGGATATTGATCCGGAAAAAGTTGAAGCATCAAAAATTCTGATGGCCAAATCCTGGACATACCTGTGGGAAGCTCTGGTAGAAGTCTATGCTGCAGGACGTTTTGTATTCAGTAACGACCCAGCCACCAAAGAGCTTTTCTACATCGATTACCGGCAGGAACTTGCCAAACGGCGTTCCTCATCTACTGAGGAAAGTACTGTCGAAGCACAAGCAGCTGCAACTCCAGCCTGATTATCCAGAAGGGGTGCTCCATTTTGGAGCATCCCACCTGTTTTAAAAGGATCATTTCATCTTGCACAGGGGATCATTTCATCTTGCACCGGGGATCATTTCATTTTGCACGAGGGATCATTTCATCTTTCACAAGGGATCATTTCATCTTTCACAGGGGATCATTTCATCTTTCACAGGGGATCATTTCATCTTTCACAAGGGATCATTTCATCTTTCACAAGGGATCATTTCATCTTTCACAAGGGATCATTTCATCTTTCACAAGGGATCATTTCATCTTTCACAAGGGATCATTACAGCTTGCTCAGGGGATAAGTTCAACATATATCACAATTTTACCATAATAAAGACTCCAAATAATAATCCATAAAAGAGTGCGCTACGGGAGGTTTGAACACAAATTCTGACGACAGGAAGAATTTATCGTGTCAAACCTTCCGTATCGGGAGGGGAGTCAAAAAGACAAGTGTCGTTGTTGCGAAAATGCGAAGAATGGGATCAATGGCATTTGGCTTTTTGCGGGGGAGG
>JBNKZD010000149.1:0-2183 GCA_050301235.1 Chitinispirillaceae bacterium
CGAATACCGATAAAGAAGGGTTGATTGAGTCGGCTGATGGTGGCACGCTGCTCCTTGATGAAATCGGTGAGATGCCAAAGAATCTTCAGGTAAAGTTGCTTCGGTTTCTTCAGGACCAGCAGATTCAACGGGTCGGTGGAACCACATTTAAAAAGGTTGATGTTCGGATTATTGCGGCTACAAACCGTAAGGATCTTGATGGAGATGATTCCAGCCTGAGAAGTGATCTGTATTACCGGTTAAGTGAGTTCCAGATAGATCTTCCTCCGCTGCGCGAGCGGGAAAAGGATGTGCTTCTAATTGCTAATGCGATTATCGAACGTAATCGGATAAAATTTGGAGCCGCAAAACTGCAAATGAGCACCCGTGCTGAAAATGCCCTGATGGGGTATTCGTGGCCAGGCAACATCCGGGAACTCGAGAACAAACTGAGTAGAGCCGCTATTACCTGCAAAAACCAGATCATTGAACCTGAAGACCTTAAACTGCCCGATGGTAATCGCTATGCCGAAATGACGTACAAAGATGCCCGACAGGTATTCGAAAAGGAGTACTTTCAGGCACTGCTGGAAAAATACCAATTTAACATTTCAGAAACAGCTAATGCTGCTGGAATAAGCAGACCCACGCTGTATGACATGATGAAAAAACTCAATATTCAACTGGAGAAAGAGATTAAGGTCAAGGAGTAGTTAGGGGGATGTTTGCTGGATTCGCATTCGCCTCACCTCACATTCGTCCCGCTTTCTTAGCGGGATCAGTGCAACGCCTCGGTCCCTCTCTCCATTAGTGAGTGGAGACAGGGAAGCAAAAGAAATGTGCGGTGAACTCCCTTTCTCCACGAGTGGAGAAAGGGTTGGGTGGTCACTGAGCCCCGTCGAATGTGGAGTGAGGCGAAGAGGAAAATGCGATTTTTGCAGTTTTATTTGTAATTTTAGAATTTGTGTAACCCCAATTCGCAACCCTCTTCCGGGATTTAGTCACGAGTCCAGAAAATCACTATAGTTTTCTTTTGTAACACAGCCGGTCTGAATTTCCGGATAAGCATTAGTAAAAGTTAATGGTAGTTTTGCCCTCTTTCTATCATTCCATTTAAATTCAAATGCAAACATCGACCCATTATATTCTTCTATATAATCAACTTCCTGCTGCTGTGTTGTTCGCCAGAAAAATCTTCTGGTTTGCCGATATGTCAAGTTTTGCTGCGATTTTTTTATCCGTTCAGAAATGAGATAATTTTCCCATAATTGACCAACATCCGTTCGTGTACTTAACGGAGTAAACTGACCCAGAAGTGCATTCCGGATGCCATTATCGTAGAAATATATTTTTCTGGATTTTTTCAACTCATTCCGGATATTTCTAGAAAATGCTGGCAAACGATAGATAATAAATGCCTGTTCAAGCAGTGTTATATAACGTTCAACAGTATCGCCTGACATTCCGGTAATGCTTCCAAGTTCTGAAAACGAAACCTCCGATCCGACCTGAAGAGCAATCGCTCTGACCAGTTTATCCAATTTATCGGGATACCTGAGCGATTCCCATGCAAATATATCTTTGTACAAATAACTTCCGGCAAGTTCCTGAAGTATCTCTATCTCTTTACCTGGTGATGTAACTACTTCCGGGTACGCTCCATATAAAAGCCGCTGTTCCATCATTCTGGATTCAGTAATGAAATCTGTATGCTTAACAAGCTCTTTGTATGATAATGGAAACAACCAGAACTCTCATTTCCTTCCTGTCAATGATTCTTTTATGCTTCCAGCTAGTTCCAATGAGTTAGTTAATTTTGAGGTGTGTGCACAGATCGTCTGGAAATGGTGATAGATTATTCCGTGGTGGTCTCATTGCTTGAGACGCAACGAAATAAAGTGACTGTACAGAAATCACTGAAGACAATGCTTCTTCTCCAGAGAAAATGATCACTCCTGTTTTTCAGTCCGGGCTGGTGTATCGCGCTCTTTCAGCGATAAAAAATGAATATCATTACAAGTGAGAATGCAGGATCGATGTTATCGATTCAGTTTCTTCTGGAGAGGTGGTACACTGATCCGAACTTGGAGCGAATTGGCTGGTTCCATTAAAGGGAACCGTGGTGAGACTCCCACACAAGCAAAAAAAGGGAAATCGCGTTTACACATGCTCACCGTCTCTCATGGGAGACGGGGAGGGGGAAG
>JBNKZD010000150.1:0-25265 GCA_050301235.1 Chitinispirillaceae bacterium
TGACGGTAGATATTTCGTCCAAGTTCTCATATAACGGAACAATCGGGCTTAGAATGTCACCAATTATCAGAGCGAATGCTGTAATGAATAAAAAAACATATACCCAAATTGGATTTTCAGCATTATAGATAATAAGCAATGGTAACACATACAGAAGCCAATGAGTATATCCTAAAGGAGTCATTAAATCTGCAATTAAAACACCTATGAAAACCGTCAGCGCGATCGTTATAGTAACCGTTTGATTTTGTTTAAAAATTTTCAAGATTGCCTTCCGTTTATTTTTTTAATCATCGCCGCCATTTTATTATTCAGAACACGCAGTATTTCTTACAAGGGCTGGAGTACATACCCAAAGATCTGCGGAATGAAATGGAGCAGGATTTTGTTGTCTGGTGTTGGCACTTCACATAGTGCCATTTTCATTAAACTTGATTAGTACATATTTTTAACAGTACCGTTAACTGTGTTTTGGTAATTTATTCTTATTGGATAGATTATCTCCATAAGACTGATTGAACATCAGATAGATGTTTTAATGGTACTAGAAGCAAAAAGCAGAGCATTCCGATTGTTAGGTAAATTTACGCCGCAACAACCTGGAAGACGAGCCTCGCAAAAAAGGCCCGCCCCCCAAACCTGAAACAAACGCCAACTATCTCAAGCCCCCACAGCCGCGGGCTCTTTTTCTCCACTCTCGACTTCCTCCGGCAACTCCTCCGGTTCACCAGGGAGGAACTTGAACCGGGCCCCGTAGGACATCATGATACGGCGCTGGGCCGGGCCGGTGAGTTTTCGCATTGAGCGGCGGAGGTCGGCTATGACATCCTGGATATTTTAGGGCTGAGTTACTTAAATACCATATGTCCCTATGGAATAGCAATAGTGTTGGGGGGATAGTGACAAAGGGACAAAGGGACTATGAGACAAAGGGACTATGAGACAAAGGGACGGCCAGACTGGGGGAAAGAAGGAATCGGTAAAAATAGAAGGACCATATCGAATATCAAATACTGGAAAGCTCTTTTCTTATCTCTTTTTCCTCTGTGTTTTAAAATTTCATTTGAACGTAAGGATTGAGATATGTGTAGGTAAAGACCTGATGGAAATGGAGAGGGGGCTGGCGGTGCATTGAGCGGAGCGATGCACTGAGCGAATTCGAAGTGTCGAAGTGGGGTGAGGCGAACGCGAGACATAAGAACAACGCGCTTTCACCCTACCGACGACATCAAAAGCTACCAGGTGAGGGTACTAAAGAAGCTGTTAGCTATTTGTTATTGGCTGTTGGCAAAAAATTCTTGATTATAGCTAATAGCTAACTGCTAACTGTTAAATGCATCGACCACCAACTCGCGGCGTCCATATTATTCGTAAATAGTGTCTACGTTAATGGTTTGGCATGTTTTTTGGACCTATTTGCTGGGAAAAAGGTTTTAAGATGGATATAAACGAAGAGTCTGAGAAAAAGAACCTGATTCAGAAAAAAGAGAAACTTGAGGAGGAACTTGCAGTTCAGCGGCAAATTGCTTTTGCAACGGGACTGTTTCAAAAAGATATCACCATCCGCACACTGCTGGAATCACTGGGGCAGGGAGTTGTAGTAATCGATAATAATGGCTGTATATTGTATGTCAACGGTCGTGCTGAAGAGATGTTCGGATTTAAAAGCATTGAGATCATTGGTAAACATCATAATACGATCGTTCCTGCAAATCTTCAGGAAATTCATAATCAGCATTTGCATAACTATTTCAAAGATCCTAAAATACGGCCTATGGGTCAGGGACTCAATCTTGCAGGTGTTCGCCGGGATGGTTATGAATTTCCGGTTGAAATCAGCCTCAGTTTTATCCGCATTCAGGATACGATTCTGGTTCTGGCACTTATAACCGACATAACGATACGGGTCGAAACAGAAAAAGCGCTTGCAAACCGCGCTGTTGAACTCGAAATTGCCAATAATTCACTGGAGTCGTTTTCCTATTCTGTTTCTCATGATCTTCGCAATCCATTAAATATTATTATTAATATGAGCAAATTTTTACTTGAAGACTACTCCGACAGACTTGATGATCAGGGAAGGGACTATCTTAACAGAATCATATCGAATGGAACACGAATGGGAGATTTAATCAGCGATATGCTTGGGTTGGCGATGGTTTCCCGACAGGATATTTCTATAAAGAATATCGATCTTGCTCCTATTGTAAAATCCATTATAGCTGATTTACAATCTGCAGAACCTGAGCGTAACGTGGAAATTATTATACATAACAACCTTGAAGCAAAAGGTGATGAGAAACTTGTACAAATTGCACTTTCAAATCTATTGGGAAATGCCTGGAAATATACCGGAAAGGTACAGAATCCCCTTATTGAAGTCGGTGTGAAATTCCGTGAAAAACACAAAACCTTTTTTGTACGTGATAATGGTGTCGGGTTTGATATGATGTATGCTTCAAAATTATTCAGCCCTTTTCAGAGACTTCACCCCCAGAAAGAATTTTCAGGTACTGGTGTAGGACTCGCTATTACCGCTAATGTGATCGCCCGTCATCATGGGAGAATCTGGGCGGAAAGCAGCCCGGGAAAAGGTGCAATCTTTTTTTTCGAACTGGATTAGTACTACAACGTTAAAATACCCGAATTGCATCGAAAAGGTCATTGAGCGGAGCGATGCGCAGAGCGAAGTCGAAGTGTCGAAATGACAAGCGTGATTTGCATAACATGCGCCGTCTCGACATTTCGACTACGCTCAATACAGCGCTCCGCTCGACGACCTGAACAGTAATTCTAACGTTTGTAGAATTAGCCTGTGACTGAGGGACTTTGAGAGACAAAGGGACAAGGGGACGGGGAGACTGGTGGAAAGAAGAAAATAAAAACAAGAAGAGCAATATCGAATTTCGAACTCCAAATATCGAATATCAAAGTGAAAAAATACAACCTCTTAGTTCTTTACTTCGACATTCACTGATGCGCATTTAAAAAAAAAGCTGCGATTCTATAACTCCCCCTCTCCAATTGTTGGAGAGGGGGCAGGGGGTGAGGCGAACGCGAACTATAAGAACAACGCGCACCTTTCCCTCCGACGACATCAAAGGCCACTAGGTGAGGGCACACTGAAGCTGACCGCTACAACTAACGGTATGGGCCCCACCAGATCGCCTCGTGGCGTCCATATGATCTGTAAACAATGACAAAGGGACACCCCTTCGTTAAAGCTACGGTGTGCAGGCAATGAAACCGCCATACTGAAGACAAAATGCTACCGGTAAAAAAATTATTTACACTTTCATTTCAGCATTATCAGCTCCTGTACAGCCCCGTTCGTGAGCATTAGACTCCTGAGAATGTTTCAATAATTGGCGCTATTTTTGTTCCCAGGATCATCATTCCTCTCCAGGCCAGTAAATTTTACCAATTTAGAATTCCGGTCGGAATTTATATTCTGTATTCACTTCCTTGAAAAACGGTCCCCTTTAACGGGTACCTTCCTATTCCGATAACAAATGTTTATTGAAAAAGAAAAAGTATTCGCCAATCATTAACAGTCTTAAAGGATTTTACAGGTGAACAACAGTGACGACTATCAGAATGACACTAATGATAATGAATCCTCTGATGATGCGGATACACGCGATCAACAGAAGTCGAATTCAGAAAAATATGAGCGGTTTCCGATTGTTGGCATAGGTGCCTCCGCCGGTGGACTTGAAGCGTTGCAGGAACTGTTCCGCAGCATGCCTGTAGATACCGGGATGGGTTTTGTGGTCGTTACTCATCAACACCCCGGCCATGAAAGTATCCTTGCGGAACTTCTTAGCCGCGAGACTGCGATGCGGGTTTATAAAATTGAAGATGGGATACACGTAGAACCCAACAACGTCTACGTGCTAGGAGCATCTTCAAATCTCAGAATAGAACATGGCACCCTTCACCTCAAAAAAATCGATGTCACCACCGCACTCCATATGCCAATTGACATCTTTTTTCGTTCACTTGCCGAGGATATGCACGAGCGTGCGATCTGCATCGTGCTTTCCGGCACTGGTTCCGACGGGACATTAGGGATGAAAGAGATAAAAGCACAGGGTGGACTGGCGCTTGCACAGGAACCACCTTCGGCCAAATATGGCGGAATGCCCAGTAGTGCCAGGGATACAGGAATGGTAGATTTCGTAGAAATACCATCACGAATGCCCAAACGTATGACCGACTATATCTGGAGCCCCTTTCATCAGCTCAGAAAACAGGTGCCTGAAGAGGATACTCTTGCGAAGGAAGATATTAACGGGATTCTACGGTTTCTCCGTTCACGATTAGGACACGATTTTTCATCGTACAAATCCAGCACGATCAGGCGGCGAATTCAGCGGCGCATGAGTATTCATGGAATAAAGGATGCTCACGACTATCTGGAATATCTCCATGGTAACCGGCCTGAAGTACAGATGCTGTTTTCGGAACTATTGATAAGTGTTACCAGTTTCTTCCGTGATCCCGAGGCATTCGGCATGCTTCAGGCAAAATTCCTTCCGGACCTGATCCAGAGCCGCCCCGAAGGCCATGAATTCCGGGTCTGGGTGGCCGGGTGTGCTACAGGTGAAGAAGCATACAGTATCGCAATCATCCTTGATGAAATCAAGCTGTCGATGCGAAAAACCTTCGATATACGGATTTTCGGTACCGATCTGGATGACGCAGCGGTCCAGCGGGCACGCCATGGTGTTTATCCTTCATCCATTTCAATTGACGTTAACAGGGAACGGCTGGCCCGCTATTTTACCCCCGAAGGGGAAGACGCTTTTGCAATACGTAAAGAGCTCCGCGATATGCTGGTTTTCGCTCCGCAGAATCTTCTCAGTGATCCGCCTTTTATGAAAGTGGATCTGCTGGTATGCCGGAATGTGCTGATTTACCTGCAATCGGATGTGCAGAAATTGATTCTGCCGACATTTCATTACTCAATCAATCCCGATGGTCTGCTCTTTCTTGGTGCATCAGAAAGTGTCGGTGCACACACCGATCTGTTTGAATCCCTTGATAACAGGTGGAAGATCTACCGCAGGCGCGATGTTCCCACCGAACTGCCGCACATTCCCGCCCGAACAGGAAAAACAGAAACCCCAATTCCGGAGAAGTCTGTCACTCAGGGCATGCTCCAGCCCCAGACCAACCGGTTGATAGAACGGTTTCTCCTGTCCCGATTCGCACCTGTCAGTATAGTCATCGATAACAAGGGCATAATCGCCTACATTCATGGACGTACCGGGTACTATCTGGAACCGGAGCAGCAGCAGCCGCGAAACAATGTGTTCGAAATGGCACGTGAAGGGTTGCGCATTCCACTTACTTCCGCCGTACACCAGGCTTTGGAGAAAGGTGAAGAGGTAGTGCGGAACAATATCCCGGTAAGGACTAATGGTTCATATACAAATGTTACTCTTTCCGTTACCCCTGTTTCGGCTCCCGAACAGCTCAGGGGGTTGTTGCTCATTACGATCGTTCCGTCGAAAGAAACCCCGGAGGTCGTCTCCAGGAAACCTGAAATTGAGTCTGGTGAGAAAAAAGCTACCCCGGAACGAATTGTTGAGCTGGAACGGGAATTAGTCTACATCAAGGAAAACAACCAGACCATGGTTGAGGAGTTACAATCAACCAATGAAGAGTTGCAGAGTGCAAATGAGGAACTTCAGTCCACTAATGAGGAATTGCAGAGTTCGAAGGAGGAGATGGAATCGCTCAATGAAGAGTTGTCCACGGTAAATAACGAGCTCAACAGTAAGGTGGAAGCGCTCAGTCAGGCGCGCGATGATATGCAAAACCTGCTCAACAGCACTGATCTGGGCGTTATTTTTCTGGATGAAGCACTCCGGGTAAAACGGTATACTGCCAAAGCTCGCAGCGTCATCAATCTTCGCGATACTGATGTTGGACGTCCGATAAGTGACCTCACTATACAGCTTAAAAATGATAATCTTCTGCAGGATTGCAAAGAGGTACTCGATTCTCTCATCAGAAAAGAAAAAGAGGTGGCTACCAGTGATGACAATTGGCTGTTGATGCGAATACTTCCTTATCGTACCTCCGAGAATGTTATCGGTGGAGTGGTGGTGACGTTTGTCGATATTACCCAGACAAAACAGATGCAGATACAGGCAACTGAGGAACAATTTCTTTCCGCCATTGTGGAACAGGTGCAGGTCGGGATCTGGATCACTGATGCCAGTGGCCACATTATCACAACAAATGCAAAGGCGGGTGAAATCTGGGCCGGTCCCATGCCGGAAACGAAAAGCATTCAGGATTACACAATGTACCGAAGCTGGTGGGCCGACAATGGAAAAGAGGTGAAACCTGAGGAGCAACCGCTGGTACAGGTACTCTTAACAAAAAGGCCGATCTCCGGGGTACATATGAACATTCAGCGCCTGGATGGATCTATGGGGGTTATTCTTGTATCGGCCGCACCGATTCTCGACAAGTCCGGCACTATTCTGGGAGCCGTAAGCACAGCACAGGACATTACCGATTACAAACACACCGTTGAGATGTTGCATCAGAGCGAGGAACGTTTCCGCGCTCTGGTTTCTGCAATATCGTTTGTTGTATACCGCATGAGCCCCGACTGGCAGGTGATGCGGGAACTGCGCGGGGCAAATTTTCTGGCAGATACAGGAGAGCCCGATCCCGACTGGACCGATAAATATATCCTTCCCGAAGATCTGCAGCTTGTAAGGAATACCGCCAACGAAGCGATCCGCACCCAAACCATGTTTCAACTGGAACACCGGGTACGACGGGTCGATGGTACTGTGGGATGGACACTTTCACGGGCCATACCGCTGATTAACAATAAAGGTGAGATTTATGAATGGTTCGGAGCCGCTGCCGACATCACCGAAAGTAAACTGGCAGCAGAGCGGATAACCCACGATCTGAACGTCATGACCGAGCTTCAGAAACTCAGTCTCGTAACGCTTGAAAACAAAGATCCCTGGACAATTCTCAAAAGTATTCTTGATTCAACGATCAGGATTACTGCTGCTGATTTCGCGGATATCCGACTTGTAGATCCTGCGACCGGAATTATGAAAATCGTTGTATCGCAGGGAGTAGAGCCGTGGTGGATCGATTTCTGGAACAGTGAAAGTACAGGTACAGGTATTTGCGCCGACATGCAGAAATGTAAAGAACGTATTGTCATCGAAGATATTGAGAAAAGTGAGATTTTTTCCGGTACCGAAGTTCTGGGGGTGCAGTTACGGGCCGGAATGCATGCATCACAATTTACGCCTCTGGTTAAGCAGAACGGAGGGCGTATCGGCTTGTTCTCAACACATTATAAAAAGCCCCACGTGCTGGACGATCTTGAACTCAGGTATCTAGATCTTCTCGCCCGTTATGCGGTGGAGATTATCGTCCGATTGAATCGTACGTCGGAATCGAATGGATAAACCATGAAAGGTCAATGATAGATTCCGAAGTAATTCTACAAGTTAAAATTATGTACCGTTTGTTGCCCATGGTTTTCATTTTCCTTTGAATATGGACGCCCGGTAATTGCGAATACAGATAAGTAAATTATATGCAAAGAGATTTAGGATAGGGGCGTGATATCCAAATCCGTTTGTTTCCGAAAAATGGCCTGTAGGGCCCTGTAATTATTGTAGTAAAAGATGTAGTCCAAAATTCTCTTATTCCCTGGAGGGGAATCATTATATGAAGCCAGGTGTTTTTACTCAGTTGTATGTTCAAATTGTTTTTGCGGTGGAAAATAAACAGTGTCTATTGCGAAATAAAGAATATAACGAACAAATTTTCAAATACATAAGTGGAACAATTACCAATCTTAAAAACAAGTCAATTATTGTTAATGGTATAGAGGATCACATTCATATTTTTTTAGGGTTGCATCATACATTAAGCATTTCAGACCTGGTAGGCACCATTAAAAAAAGTTCCTCCTCATTTATTAATGAAAATAAGTGGTTTTATGGGAAATTCTCCTGGCAAGATGGGTATGGAGCATTTACTTATAGTCGTTCTCAAATTGAAGATGTGTTCCGATATATTAAAAATCAGGAAGAACATCACAAAAAAACAACATTTAAGGAAGAATATATCATGTTGCTGGAAAAATTTGGGATTGAATATAATGAAAAATATTTGTTTACATTTTTCTAAACAGTAAAAGATATAATGTTTCCCCTCCAGGGAAAAAGGGCTTTCAGTTTAACTGGTTACTACAATAATGAAAGCTCTACAAGCTTTCAATAAAAAATTGCGAATTTCAGAAAAAAAGGCCTGTAGGGTCTTCGTTATTGTAGTATAAACATAAACTAATATATTCTTATTCCCTGGAGGGGAATCATTATATGACTGCTCTACAGGCACATTTTAACACAATAGCATCATAACCAAAATCCGGATTTCTCACAATGCCGGCAAATAAAAATAAAATGTCGCACCGTTTCCCGGTGTCCCCTCTGCCCAGATCGTGCCACCGTGCCGTTCGATTATTTTTTTTACGATTGCAAGTCCGATTCCGATTCCGGTAAACTCTTTTTCGGCATGAAGACGTTTGAACGGGGTGAAGATCCGACCAGCGTGTTTTTGATCAAACCCGGCCCCGTTATCTTTTACGAAACAGACCTCTTTACTGTCAATTACAGCTTTTCCGAATGCTATAGATGTGTGCTCTTTCTTCGATGTATACTTCCAGGCGTTCTGCAGAAGGTTTTCCAGTACCATACGTATCAGATTTCGGTCAGCGCGTACAGTAATTCCATGTTCAATTTCCAGATGTACATTATCGCGTGGATCCAGTTTTTTTATTTGAGTGATAATTTCATTTGCAAGAGCTGAAAGATCGATATCTTCACTGGACAGATCCCGTCGGTTAACTTGTGTAAGATTGAGCAGCGAAGCGATAATATTTTTCATTCTGATAATATTAAGATCTATTTGGTCTATAAGTTCACTACTGGCTGGCTCCAGTGATTGTTTACTGTCCTCTTTGATGAATTGAAGAAACGTCGAAACTGCATGCAGGGGATTACGAAGATCATGTGAGACAGAGTGTACAAATGATTCAAGTTCCTCATTTGCATTTTTGAGTTCATGTGCCTGTTTCTCCAGATTCTGTTCCAATCGCTTTCGTTCTGATACATCGACTCCTATACAAACCACTCTTCTGTCGGATAGATCAACACTGGTCAGGTTAATAGTTTTTCGGGATGAATCTTTACACCGGATTGAAAAATCCTGCCATTCATATTGACGTTTTTTCCTCAATTGTTCCATTTTATCCCGGGACTCCCTGTCTGGCAGCAGCAACTCAAAAAGACCAGTGTTCCGGCAATCCTCTTTCGTCCAGCCGGTAATTTCGGTCACGGCATTGTTGATGGTTAAATGATGTGTGACCGGATCGTAAACACACAGCATCACCGGTATGGTATCCATGATAATCTGAAGCAGATGGCGTTCTTTTTCCTGCTGCTGTTTCGCATCCTGAAGCGCCTCACGGGCGCGCTTTTCGTCGGTGATGTCAATAAAAGTCACTTTTATTTCTCCCGGTTCTCCCTCAGGAACCACTGTAGATACTGCTTTGATACGTAAATAGATGATGTCCCGGCCGGGAAATCGTTCAAAGGTGAAATCAGCAGTCTGTATCTGAAATAATGCTTTTACACTTCTGAGGAAGTGGTGTATGCGGTCACGATCGATCTCTGCGACAAACGACGCGAGAAATTTGTGAGCCAGGTCTTTTTTCGAAATTCCGAGTATGTCTGCGATTGTTTCATTGGCCTGGAGTATGTGACCATTTGCATCGATGGTCATGTATCCCACCGGAGCTGATTCATAGAGTTCACGAAAACGTTCATAAGATCTGGTCAGTTCAATTTGTGTTTCATTGAGATTTTCAACCGTTGTTTGAAGTTCAATCTGGTGCACCTGAAGTTCATGTACCAGATTTTTAACATTCTCAACCGGCATATGTTCCATTTCAGTGCTGGTGGTTTGCAGTAGTTCTTCTGCGCGTTTCCTTAGATTTTCGAATTTGTGATGCTTTGATGGTTTATCATTTTGTAACATAGACGCTGTAACTCCGTACACGATTCAGTACTTCAAACCGGTTATGCATAGTTCTGTAATATAAAATGGTACAGGCATTTGGAGAAGCAGGGCTTTCGTTTTTTTATAACAGCCAGGGAATCAGAATCCGGAATTAAACAGGTCAGAAATTGTATGTGTTGATTTTTTGATCAATATATTTAAACAGATACTCACTGTTCTTTATGCCGGATGAATTCGAATATTTTACTCTTATTGTAAATAAAACCAAAATTCATGCCGTATATTCAGCACTCCCCGCAGGTGAAGTGATCCCCCCGCCTTCGGCACCCCCCGCAGGTGAAGTGATCCCCCCGCCTTCGGCACTCCCCTTTTCAAGGGGGGATAAAAGGGGGATCTCTTCAATTTGCTTACACACATTATTGAAATCTGAGAATATCTGTTCGTTGGAAAAGCGCAAAATACGCAGTCCATATGTGTGCATTATATTCGATCTTTTTTTATCGTATTCCAAGGTGTTGAGATGGTACCTCCCATCTGCTTCTATAACAAGCTTTAATTTTGCACAATAAAAATCAGCGATGTAATGATCGATCGGCCGTTGACGTAGAACACGGTATTTGAACGTGCGAAGAAAGCCATACCAGAGTTTTTTTTCTGCAGGTGTCATTTTCCTACGCAATGCTCTTGCTTTTTCAATATTGTTTGAGTTATATGGAAGATGAAATCCGTTCCATGTAAGATCACGTTTTCGAATGGAGTCTTTTTCAAAATAGGCAGTATGGCTGCTTTCTGTGTGCTGTTTGAGCGGTGAAGTATCCCTGCTTTCGGCACCCCTCGCAGGTGAAGTGATCCCCCCGCTTTCAGCACCTCCCTTGAAAAGGGGGGATAAAGGGGGGATTTCTTCTCTCTTTCGCTTTTCCATTGTTACCTGCACCTATTCAGAGAATTGGTGATCTTTCAATGTCACCTGAGCATAGAATTGAAATATCCTGCTAACAGTCATTCCTGGCAGAATAATCGATCCTGTTTAAAATATATACTATAATTCTTTATTGGAATAGCATTTGAGCATCAAAGACATTTTGAGTTATGAAGGCACATCGATGAACAATATATATTCCAGGCAGATTTTTGCTGTGCAGGTAACGCTTCTATACAAGTTATTACCTCTTGGCCTTATTGCAACTGTTATCAACAGCCCCATTTTAACTGCACTACTCTTCAATTTGATACCCAAAAAAGTATTGTTAATCTGGGTTTCATTGCTATTCATAGTGACAATTTCTCGTGCCGTATTGTGCAGATTTGCAGTGAAACAAATTTCAAAAAGTAAAAATATTGATTTCTGGGCAAATGTACTCTTTGGAGGCATATTACTTTCGGGAATCATCTGGGGAACAGCAGCATTTTTTTCCCTCTTTCATTCTTCTGATGCTCACCGGGTATTGGTGGCGTATGTCCTTGGTGGAATGGCAGCGGGAGCAGCTGGAACCTACTCTGCGATTCGACGTGTTTATTTCGCATTTTCCATTCCGGCACTGCTTCCACAGATAGTCATTTTTTTCGTAGTGGGCAACATGATGCTGATTGCGATGGGTTGCATGCTTGTATTATTCTGGATGCTTATTACAATGTCTGCGCTAATAAATCATGCAACCATCTTCACATCATTCCGTCTGCGATTTGAACGTCTGGATTTGATATCATCAGTGCAAATAGCACGGGAACAGACAGAGACAAAAAATATTGACTTACAAAAAGAAGTTATCAGAAGGCAAAATGTCGAGATTGCATTGCGTAATGCACATGCGTTACTGGAAGAGAAGGTGGAGCAAAGAACAGCAGAGTTACTAACTGCAAACAGCAATCTCGAACATGCAAACCGGGATCTCTCTACCTTTACTTATTCAGTATCCCATGACCTTCGTACACCACTGAAAAGCATCGAGAGTTTTGCAGAGATTCTTGAAGAAGAAAGCGGTGAAATCCTTAATGAAGCTGCACGTGAAGCAATTTTTTACATGCGCAAATCTGTAAAAAGGATGCATGGTATTATTAATGACCTTCTGGTGCTCGCACGCGCCGGTCAGATGGAGCTTGAAAAAAAATCAGTCGATCTGAGTACAATCGCCACCGAGATCTGTGCAACTCTGCAATCCCAGCAACCGGGGCGTAAAGCTGAGTTTGTTATACAACCACACATTTCAGCAATCTGTGATATACGTCTAATCCGCATTGCACTTGAAAATCTCATTGGGAATGCATGGAAATATTCAAGTAAAACAGAATACGCCCGGATAAGATTCAGTTCGATTAAAAGAGATGAACAGACGATTTATTGTGTGACTGATAATGGAGCCGGTTTCGATATGAAATTTGCAAACAAGCTTTTCGCGCCGTTTCAACGTTTACACAGTGAATCAACATTTCCCGGTACAGGGATAGGCCTGGCAACAACTTACAAAATAATCTCCCGGCATGGTGGCAAAATCTGGGCAGAATCGATTCCGAAACATGGCGCTAAATTTTATTTCACCTTAAAAGAAGAATGAACACCCGTGCGAATCCTCATAATAATATCATAAACGAAGCTTAAAAATGTAAATAGAATATATTTTCACAATGAATTTTTACCATATTCAGCCTGTATGTATGTTACCCGGACATATCTTTTTCCTAATGGGGACAACACCATTCCCTGATGTTTACCGATTTGTTTGTAAATAAAAATAGTTCTACCGCAAGTTTAGTACATTTTCATCGTTATCTAATCACCAATCTGATCACTCGCATCTCGCAATACTTTTTCCGTAGGACCTGCACATCTGTATCCCTTCCGTGTCAGGATACCAGAGTATTTTCGGACCCCTGGGTAATGGTTCGAAACCGCTTTTTGATAAAAGCTCCTCGATTATCGTCTGTCCTTCTCCGCTCCAGCCATAACTGCCGAATGCAGCTGCTCTTTTCTTTTTGAAACTGAGTCCGCGAATCTGCTCCAGAATTCCACCGGCATCACTGAGAATTCCCCGGTTTATTGTGGATGAACCGACCAGCACCATCTTTGATTTGAAAATATCGGTAATGACTGCTGTTTTGTCAGAGCGCGCTGCATTGAAAACTTTCAGTTTTATTTCCGGGTTACCTTCAGAGATTCCCTCAGCAATCGATTCTGCCATTCTGCGTGTTGCGTTCCACATGGTATCATAAATGATTGTTGCCTGATTTTCTGCATAAACTGAAGACCATTGCAGATATTTGTTAACTATCTGTGATGGATTATCCCTCCAGATCACTCCATGACTTGGACAAATCATAGTAAGGGGAAGATCGAGTGCGATGAATTCGTTAATTTTTTTCTGTACAAGTGGACTGAATGGCGTAAGAATGTTTGCATAATATTTGATACACTCTTCCCAGAGTTCATTCTGTTCTACAAGATCGTTATACATGAATTCTGTAGCATAGTGCTGCCCGAATGCATCATTACTGAACAGAATCCCGGAACCGGTCAGATAGCAAAACATTGAATCGGGCCAATGCAGCATAGGTGCTTCAATGAAAATCAGTTCCCGCTCGCCAAGAGAGAGCCGGTCCCCGGTTTTTACTTTTTGAAAATTCCATTCCTGATGATAATGTCCTTTGAGCGATTTGATTGCATTTGCTGTACAATAGATTGGCTTTTCGGGGATATGGCGCATTAATTCTGTAAGAGCTCCGCTGTGATCGATTTCGCCATGATTTGCAACTACAAAATCGATTTTCGCAAGATCGATAACAGATGAAAGCTGCCGGACATACTCTTCAGAAAACGGTTTCCAGACCGTATCGATCAGTGCGGTTTTCTGATCCCTGATCAGATAAGAATTATAGGAACTTCCGCGCTGGGTAGAGTACTCTTCACCATGAAATTTCCGCAGTTCCCAGTCAATTTTTCCTACCCAATAGACTGAATCGGTAACCGCAAAGTGCATAGACACTCCTTTAAGTGGAATTGAAGATGTTCTTACGCCTGTATTTCTGTTTGATGTAGCAAAACTGCCGCCGGCACTGCTTTTTTTGAATAGTTACTCATTGTGTACAGTGTATTGGAAAAAAATAGGAGATTTACCTGCAACCAAAAAAAATATAAGGGTATGGGGAAACCAGACATTTACCGGACCATCGAACTTTCACACCCCGCTACCAGGTCCATAAAAATGAAAGAGGGACAAAAAGACGGCAGGACTGTGGGATATGTATAAAGGTTAATAGGACTATTTCTGAATAAGTACCCGAAGTTTCATTATTTACAGGAATCGTCATAACATGAATATTTCATCATGCCCCTCTTACTGAAGGAGTTGGGGGCTACTGCAGTACATGAAGTCAGGCAGACGATTGCCTTTACAGGGATTGTAGTTTTTAGTTTTTTTTGCATTCCAGGCATGGTCTGCTGAGCAGTGAAAATTTAAAATAGGGTTGCTCAGGAATCCTTTGCTATTGTTCAGTATGGTACTATCAATTAACCGAGGTGTACAGCTCATTCAGATTGATAAACAGTTCATTTCTGTACCGTTCAAATTCCTCCATCATTTTCTGTGCATCCTCATAATTCTTTTGATTGTAAAGTTTCACCATTTCATGTGCTGTTATATGGACATTTTTATGAAATGTATCAACCAGTGCATAGGCTGGTTCAGTCACAAACTGCTTACCGGCATCACTATACAGCCATTTCCCAAGATCACACTCTGTATGAACAGTAACTTCTTCAGGAGTCATCTGGATTTTATCACTGAATAAATTCTGAAGACTCTTAACCCATTTCATATGGGCCGCTTTTATATTAGATATATCAAATACAGGTTCATTCGTGCTATACCTTTCAGCAATATTCTTAAGTGAATTGCCTACACCCTGAATTGCATCAACACCAATTAACATTTGTGAGCTTATCAGTGCTGTCCTTTGAGCAAGCGCCCCAAGATTCAGCGACATTCTGGATACCGATGAAGATACAACCGCAGCTTCCTGTATATTGCGGGTTGTTTCTTTTGTTGTAGTGGAAACTGCCGCAATAGAATATGCAATTTCTTTTGATGTTGACGTTTGTTCCTTAATAGCTTCGGCAATGTTATTAGTGGTTTTTGTAACTTCCTGCAGTGATTCAAATACCTTCTGTATTGTAGAAATTGCAGTCTGGGTACACTGCTGTACCAGCTCAATTTGTGAGGTTATCTGATTGCTGGCTTCGAAACTTTGCTTTGCAAGCTCTTTAACCTCATTTGCGACAACGGTAAAACCCTTGCCGGCATCTCCTGCTCCGGCAGCCTCGATTGCAGCATTTAATGCCAGCAGGTTAGTCTTATGTGCAATGTTTTTAATCACTTCGACAATCGAGCCAATCTGAGTTGCAGCCTGATCCATATCAGATATGTATTGCTGTGCCTCCAGAGCCTGCCTGCTTACTTCACTTACAATAGATGTCCCCTGCTCTGAGTTTTTACAAACCTCATTTATTGAATTTGTCATTTGTTCGCTTGCTGCAGCAACAGAATCCGATGATGCTGAGAGCTCCTCGGCAGCAGCAGCCAGGGAATTTATATTTGATGATAACTCTTCACTCGCAGCAGCTAATGTATTTGAATCAAGTTTTAGTTTTTCAGATCCTTCGGTAATATCACTTGCAATGGTGGTCAATTCTTCATATGTGCAATCCATTGTTGAATATTCCGCTATCAGATGTTTGGTGATCGAAAGAAAGGTCTTGTAGAGGGCAGTTACTCCTGATGGTAGTTGGTGTAAAAAGCCCTTCCCGTGTATGCTTTTCAAATCACCATTATTAATCTTTGAGATAATCGTCTCTGTTTGTTTCAATTTCTGCAGTAATTTTTTAAATATTTTGAGAAAAGAAATTGATGCGCCAATACCGGAAACCAGCAGTACAGAAACGATCCAGTAATTTTTTGTTTGAAAGGCACTATAGGTGGAAAGACATAAAAATAGTATAAAAGAGAGAAAACTCAGTCGGTTCCAGATTGTCATTTTTAAAATCATTCTGAAAATTCCAGTTATATAGTTTAGTTTTTAAGTTCCAGAGAAAATGTATAAAGCGTACTTACTAAAATTGTATAATACATGTAGAGCAGGATCAATTATAATTTCAAATCCGGTTACTACTGAGCTGTATTATCATAAAAAATTCCTACAGTTGTTGTGGCGGTAATTCTGAAAAAAAACTGAAACAGTTAAAAATCTGTTGTATATCAGATTAAATTTTGATACAATTTTTTTTTGTAATTCATTTGGAATTGATTCATTTTTAAGTAAGTTGTATTTAATACCTGTACAACTCTGTAATTGTGAAACTCTGAGCATTGATAGCAACTTAAAATTCAGGAAAAAGGATTTTTCAAATGGAAACCGGTTTTTATCAGGAACAAAGGTCAAAAATAAGGGAATGGATTGAAGTACCACTGAAAATTGTTACATTGAATAATGATCTTGAAGGCGAAGAATATCCCGCCAAAGCTATTGATGTAAGTGAAGGTGGGATCGGTTTTCAGACAGCGATTACTTCAAATATCCGGGATGATGTAATGTGCATAATAAAAATGGGTGAAAATGAAGACCCCGAATACCTGTTTGGAAAAGTCATCTGGCAGAAAAAAGGAGAAAACGTAAATCGTTATGGCCTGAAGTTAAAGTACAAAAGGAGCTGGTCGTATCCTGCTTTTTTAAACAAGGTGCAACTGCGATCTGACAATTTTAAAAAAAATCTTATTAAAAGAAATCAGATCATTTCCGATGAATCTATACTGAAAGTTAATCAATATCTCAATGCTTCTTCTATACAACTACACCAGATCCAGATGATTGACAGTAAATATGTTCATAAAGTTAATGATGAGCAGGTCTGGATAAGCGATATACGTAATGCAGATGAATATGCCTGGGAAGTCGATGAACTGAGACCTTATACATTGTTTTATACATATGCCTATCCAAATTTAAATTGCCCGGTTTGTTTTGATCATCAACTGGATCATTATCCCATGATGAGCCTGTTTGAAATGACAAGACAGATGGGATTAGCAATAATGCATCAATTCTATCATGTTCCGATGAAAGGGTATATCAGTGTTGTTCAGAAACTATCGTTCGATTATCGGGTTTTCGGGGAATTAGATTTTCCTCTGGTTATCTATATGGTAGATACGTGCGAACCAGTGTTTGTGAATAAAGTACAGAATCGGGTAGTGGAATTATTTTTTGTACAGGAAAATGTCATATGTGCCTATGTACAGGGTGAAATGAGTGCTCTAAAGTCAGAGACATATTTACGGATAAGGAAAGTAGCAAGGAAAAACAGGCTTGCTGGCAGGTTTGGAAATACCAATGAAGTCGAATTTGTAACGAATGTTGATGTTTCCTCGTTGTATGCATCAAGAAGCATTACACAAAAAATTTAAAAAAGAATGTGACAGGCAGGGAATTAATGAGAATAGGTATAACAGGAGCAACTGGCACATTAGGAAGGCGTTTAACCCAAAAGTTCCTCGAAAGAAATGACGAGGTGATTGCATTGTGCCGTAATCAGGTTTCAGCGAAAACCCTGCTGGGACACAGGGTTGGTATTATAGAGGGCGATATCACAAATGTAGGTACTTTAGGTAAGTTTGTAAAAAATATTGACATGTGTATTCATCTGGCTGCTCAGGTGGATCATGCAGATAAGAGCCGATATTGGGATGTTAATGTTTCAGGAACGAAAAACCTGTGCAATCAATTGATCGAAAATAATCCGGCATGCAGGTTTATTTATTGTTCATCAATAGCTGTTTTACGATTCAGCAAAATGAAAACACATTATTCATTAAGTAAGGCAAAAGGGGAAGAGATTGTTCGTACGATGATGAACAGGGGATTGCCCGCTTCCATAATTTATTCAGGATTGCTGTTTGGACCTGGGGACCAGCGATTCATTCCGCATCTGGTTAAAGGATTACAAGCTGGAAAAATTCCACTTGTAAGTGGAGGGGAGTCGTTTGCCCCGGTAATTTATATCGATGATTTGTGCGAACTCTTTATCAAGGCTTCAGAGTCTGATTATGCGATCAGGAAATCGTTTTTAGGAATACAACAGACATCAGCAGGAATGCATGACTTTATTAAAATAGTAGCAGAATACGGCGGATATCCGGCTCCTCACAAAAAAGTTAACCGATTGCTTCTCCTATTGACTGCCCGTCTAATGGAATTGTATCATTTAAATCCGTTTGTTGAAGGGGAACCGTCTATTAATAAAAGAATAATTGATATACTTTCAATCAGCTATCGTCCTTCATCTTTCGATAATGAGATTTGTCTTGGTTGGCAGCCAGAAACATCAATAAAAACCGGGATAATGAATTACTTTAACCAGAACTGATGTAAACAACTAATATCTATACAGTAATAAAAAATTTTCAGTGCGGGAATTCACTATGTTTGTTTTATCAGAGGAGAAAAAATATGGGAAAAGCCAAAGTATCAAATCTGCAGTTTATTCGTGAGGAGTTTAAGCGAAAGGGTAAAGAGTTTGAAGAGACTTTTATCGCTAAATTGAGTCCGGAGGAAAAGACTGCTTATAAGGAGACGCTGACCTTCGATTGGATACCGGCTAGTATGCTGGGCTCATTATGGGAAAAGGCCTCACAATTACTTTATCCCGGAGATTTGAAAACATCTTTGCGTAAATTAGGATCTGAAACCATGCGTTGTCACCTTAAAGGAATATACAGAGTTGCAATACACATAACTGGTATTCCCTATATTATCGAACGTTCAGCCCATGTCTGGGGAACATTTCATGACACCGGTACTGCGAAATGCGAAAAAAGTGAGAAAAAAAATGAACTATCATTCCTTTTAACTAACTACCCGGATCTGCCAGATGCGTTGAAAGAGACTGTTGCCGGCTCGACAGAGGCGATTATTGAGGTTGGAGGTGGTAAATCTCCGAGAGTTATTTACCAAAAACGCAGTGACGGTACCCATGAATGGGTGGCTAGCTGGAATTAACGTGAAGAACAAAAATCCTGCTCGTATATGCATTACTCCTATCTGAGCGTTTTAATACGAGCACTGTTTTTTCGGACAGGTATAATTACTTAAATATTTTCTTTTAGCATTCTTTCTAAATCGAATCTGCCATTAAATTGTATTGTGCTAATTCCGCATCTTTCTGCATTTCTGACATTTTCAAGTGTATCATCAATAAAAATGACATCAGAGCTCTTAAGATTTAACCTGGTAAGAAGTTTGTGGAATGCGTCTGTATCAGATTTTAGACAATTCTGCTCATATGAAAATACCATTTTTTTAAACACATTCAGAAAAGAATGCCTTTCCAGTATATATGATATCCATTCTTTTGCATGGTCACTGTACAGAACCAGAGGATAAGTCTTTGATAAACTCAGTATAAATGAAGGCATATCTGGAATTTCGGAATTAAACTCGCTCCTGACTATTCTCTTCAACTCATCTATGTTTGTGTTTAATTGATTAGTATTGATGATCTGCTGAAAATAATGTTCTTCAGAAAGTTTACCCAAAAAAAGTGCCCGAATATTATCCCCTCCAAAAGAGCGAATGATACTGGGTTTATCCAATTTCAGAATTGATGCAAAATAATCCTCAATACCAAGCAACCCTTTAATGATAACCTCTGAAAGGTCAAATATAATGGTCTTTTGCGATTTCATAATATGCTACTCTCCATCTTGTTCTACTATTTATAACTCAGTCAGTGTTTTTCTTATACTGTCGGTGTCCTGACACAGCTGAAGTATATACCTGGGTTTGAGTTGAATCAAGAGATAAATATGTACTATGCCCCATTCTCCTCCAGATCCGGTCGAGGCAATTAAGTTCAGAATGGATCGATTAGAATTGAAACAAGCGGATATTGCAAAGTATTCAGACGGCAAAAGAAGAGCTTCGGAAGTACTTTCACTAAAAAAATGCCGCTCAGTTTACGGATGATCCGAAACCTCGATAAACCTTTATATACCATGTTCGAAGCTGCAAAAGATATAAAACACAATCCGGGATGAATAGAGCTTTACAGTTTTTTATGTAACCGGCTTTTGACAAGATGTCTTAAGTGGAGCCGTTTAAAACGAATCACACCTGAATTCAAATCAGGTGTGATTCGTTCCCCATAGTTATTACCTGTAAAAAATATGCAGAACTGCATTTTTTGATTTATAATAATTTGCCGAGTTCGGTGGCTTTTAACAGTTCACCAAGTGGAATATTTTTTATGGGAAGTTTATTAATTCCAAGACAAGTCTTTGCCGCATTGATTAAAACCCGGACATCATATTGAGATGGATATACTGGGTCAACTTCCTTTCCCAATTTCAAAAGTCCATACACAGCCATCATCGCACTTCTTACCGAATATTCTACAGTAAACACACAGTCTTCAGGAACTTCTGCGAACTGGCCCAGGAAACCAAAATTGATGCTTCCAGAAGGAATGACATCAGGTCGATCACCTGCAACACGAGGCATAAACTGGGAAGTAATGTACGGCATCATGCTGGGAATTACATTAACAGTATGCGCAAGAACCTCAGGAATCTGATCCTTTAATCCCATATGATAAAGTAATTCTTCAAACATCTCGCGTCCGGTACAATCTGAGAAAGTCTTCTTTACAAAGTCACCGGGAATATCCATGTTCAAAGCATATGCCCAAAGTACCTTTATGTTGTCCGGTTGATTTATAAAATGGGGATGCTTGGGAACAACCCAGCTCATTAGCCATTTGGAGTCCTTGATGGTCACAAGTCCTCCCATGCCGGGTTTGTCTCCGGTAAGCTTATAAATATAAGGAAAAACAATGTCATCATCTTTTAAAGTCACTGTAAAGGACATCCATTTTGATTTATCAATATCACCACAGAACTTTTCCGGGTGGCCAAAATCAGGGGATTTTTTTGATAGTTTTTCCCAAACACTGAAGCAACCTTTGTCTTCGGAACGGTTCAAAAGCGCTGGATGATCCATATCTCCCCGGGTTGTATTTTCTGTCATTGAACCATTGGTGAATAATACAAGATCATCCCTCTTGACATTAATAATTTCATTTTTGCCGGCTTTAATATAATGGATAGTGGTAGCTGTTTTTTCATTACCTGAGAACTCAAAATCAATATCGGTGATTTTGCAGCCGTTTTCGAAGCAAACTTCGTGTTGCTTGAGCCAGGTGATCAAAGGCAGTACCAGGGAATCATACTGGTTGTATTCGGTATGAAGGATGCCTTGTAATTTATTCATACCACCAATTAAATGCATAAATCTTTCCATGTAGCGCTTGACTTCAACCACACTGTGCCATTGTTCAAAGGCAAACATGGAAGCCCAGAAATACCAGAAATTAGTTTCAAAAAAGCTGGGATCAAAGAATTCGCCTATGGTAGTTGCACCAAGGGCCGTTTCGGTTGCTAAATGAAGTTTGGTAAGTTCCAAAGCATGTATGGTGGTTAATCCAAAACTTGAAAAATCGTTTTTTTCTCCTTGTTTTTTTACCAATCGACAATGTGATTCAATGGGTTCCAGCAGATTGAATTCACGAAATTCATCCAAGACGCTACGATTTTTATCTTTTAATGAGGGAATGAAGCTAAAGAGGTCCATAAAGCATTCAAAATGCTCTTCGATTTCGCGGCCACCTCTGGCTGTATATCCTTTATCTGCTGTTCCCGCACCATCCATTGAGCCTCCAAATATATCTAGTTGCTCCATAATATGGATATTTTTTCCGGGCATATGAGCATCCCTGATTAAAAATGCTGCTGCGGATAATGAACCGATTCCCCCCCCAAGCAGATAGGCTTTTCTGCTTTCAATTCCTTTAGGTGCTACCGGGTTAATTTTTTGATAATTATACACAAATCGTTCCTTTCTCTAATATGTGGTTATCTCTGCAATTTAAAAAAACACCTGGGATATTCAGCGTGTTTTTCTGAAATTTTAAATCTGTTTTAATTAATAGTAGCATGATAGATCTAAAATTGCCTCTCCTTTCTATGATTTAGTGAGATCGATGCATGTTTAGTGTGGGGTTGAAACTGAAAGATTAGGACTCACTTAATTTGTATAATGTGTGCAAAGAATTGTGACAATAGTACCTTTTATGCGTTTAACCTATTCTAATGACTGATTGAAAAAGGCAATTATAAAATCTACGATTTTTGTAAATATTTATTGTATTTAAAATTTCCGGGATTACCGGCAATCAACGATGCCTTTTGATTGGCAGGTACAAGACACCTATTTCGTAGTTGCACACTTTCATCCATTCAGACCACCCGGCTGGGGTGCTACGCTTCTTATAGATATCACCAATGCCAGCCCTCAGGCTGTTCAGTTTATACCCGGCCCGACACTCCTGCCTTTTTTTCTCTCTGTGGCGATTCTTGTCACTACCGTTGCAGTTTTGGGAAAACATGAATCCAAACCTCTTCCTGTAACCAGCATCCGCTCCTATATGGCCGAATTGCATATCAAGCGCAATTGCTTCATCTACCAGATCAATAGCAATTTCATCTTTTGTCATGAATTGTTGTTTGTCTTTTGGAATGTGTGCATCATCACAGCGTTTCTTATCATCGGTCCGTTCTTTGGGAAGGTAAAGTTTAGTATTGATCAGACATGCACGATTTCCATTACTCAGCGCGGAAAAAACGCCAACTTTCCATTATCTGTTTTTTCAAGGCTGCCAGGCCATTGTCGCCCTACGCCAGCGGATTTTTTCCCCTTTTTAGGAATACCACTTTCATCTATTAATAAAGCTGCACATTCATTGTCTCCTAATAGATCATTAACATTCTGTGCAGTCTGACCCATTACAGATTGATATTTCCATGCAGAATCACTTATAAATTGCGAATATTCTGAACTTGAGCACCAGGTACTGATAACGCAATCGACTCTGCATTTTTTAGCAGATCCTTTTTCAGTAATCCCTGAATGCATTGGCGTGCCTTATCGGAGGTATCCTTATAACGTTGCAGAATTAATATCAATCAATTTTTACAGGATTTTACAAAAATCTACTGAACAATCATTTTGTAAATATCTGTATAAGTGCATATTGATTTTTACTATCAGTTTCAGCAGTTTTTACATGCAGGCCAGCGGATTCGATTTCACTGATTATCTGATGTAGTGTAAATTTACGGGAATTTTCTGTATGAATCATTTCACTTTCAGCGAGCAGAATCGGTTCGGGCAGGAAGGGGCTGCTGACCGACATACTACATGATGCTCTAAGGTGCATTTCGATGCGGGAGTCAAACTCATTATAAAAAGCAATATGCTCAAATGACGAAGGGCTAAAATCAGCCTGAATCAATGAATTTATAACATTAAGAATATTGCGGTTGAAACGGGCTGTCAAATTCAGGTGATCATTATATGCCTTTTCCATAATATGTTTTGGTTTCACCAGATCTGCCCCCAGAAGAAACAGATCTCCAGGTTTCATCATTTCTCTTATTACTTTTAAAAAATGAAATCGCTGCTGTAATGACAAATTGCCGATAGTACTTCCAAAGAAGCAGAAAATGCGTCTCCTGTTACTTTCAGGCAATACATATAATTGATTGATAAAATCTGCTGCTATGCAATGAATATGGATACCGGGGAATTTTTTGAGCAGATTATTTGCCGTTTCCTTCAGGGCTGATATGCTGACATCCAGAGGCGTATACTCAATAGAATCGAAATTTTCAAACGAGTTTAATAACAGGCAAACTTTTTTTTCACTTCCGCACCCAAGATCAATAATTTCCCGATTATTGATAGATTCGCAGTTACTTTTTGAAAAAGAGTCAATAAGTGACAGCTCCAGATTGGTCAGATAATAATCCGGGAGGAGTGTTATTTCATTATACAGTGTTGAACCTGTTGTATCATAGAGAAACTTACTCGAAATAGATCGTGGAGTTGCACAGAGATCTTCTATTATCTGCTTTATCTGCAATTGGGGTTGAGAAGAAATCAAATAATTGCTGAATGAAACAGATTGATCGGGATTAAAGACGCTCATACTTTTTTTCGACTCCATTCAAACCAGCCACCATCGTAAACAGCAATTTTCTTCCACCCCATCAGCCAGGCATTTACAAACGCTTCACTTGCCCGCCAGCCTGTGCCACAGAAAAAAGCTGTTCTTGTATCCATTGAGAGCCCGCAATTAAGCCAATGTCGTTCTATTTCATGATATTCTCTTGTGGTCTGGTCCTGATTGCGATATTGTTCCATATGATAAGCATCACTGCCACTATCCACAAAAACAGAGCCTGGAATATGTCCCTTCTTTTCAATGTAGTTATATCCGCTTGTCTCCCCAAAATATTCGGGACGGCTGCAAATACAAGCCAGCTTTTCAGAATCTGATTTCAGGATGTTTTCTGCTTCCCGCAAGTCAATAATATATTCAGGATGTTGCGGAACAGATGCTCCGAAATCCTTAACAGGTTTTTGTTCAAATGGATCTGTTGAAACACTGAATCCCTCATCAATCCACGACTGCATTCCTCCGTTAAGTATACGAACATCTCGTACTCCAGCATAGAGCATGATCATGGCAATACGCATCGCAGAAAGATGACCTGCTTTAGATCCGGGATACTGTTCGCCAGGGTCAGCAATCAAATCCCTACCGTAAATAACAACCGTCGTGTCAATTGTGATTCCTGTTTTTTCGAGTGCCTGTTTAATCTCTGTTGGAGAGCGTCGGTTCCAGGTTTCAGGGGATTCTAACAGGTTGGTGTCAAATGGTATTGCTTTGGGAATATGACCATCATCATATGCTTTCTTATTGTGATAATATGTGTGGCAAAGTGTAAAGTCGTTGCTGTTGAAATCCTGGGCTTTACATCGTGTTATCAGATCATTAAGCCATCGTGGAGGAATAAGCTGTTGATATCGTTCTAATCGGGACATGGGCATCTCAGGGTTTTCGCTCCACTGATTCAGAAAATCGAGGTAAAGACAGATATCATTATATCCGGCACTGTAAAGGAATGAACCTGCTTTTTCAATCGATTCAACATCATACCCATATACAATAATCTGTTTATCGGGAACGATTCCTTTTGCAATAATTAATTGATGCCAATTATCATATTTAAACCATTTAG
>JBNKZD010000151.1:0-22611 GCA_050301235.1 Chitinispirillaceae bacterium
TATGGTGAACGCTCCCTATCGCCCCAGGCTGTGTGAAAACTATTTTCCATTTTTTCAAGTGGAATATGCGGGCTTATATTAGGATCAATTTCGTGTGATTTGTGGTAATTGAGTTCTAAATAATCCTGAAAAATTATCCCGTAGTGGGAAATGTTTTTGGTGTCATCAAATTGAAGCGAGTTTTCACTCAGCCTGGACCCAAAACGGAATTTCACTAACGATGGAATAAGGGGCCGCTGTAGTTTGGCGGTCCCAGCAAGCGTTTTCTACTTGCGACCTTGATTGACTAGTCAGGCTTTTGACCCAAGTCCTTTTGCTATAGCAATCCATTTCTCTCTTTGCTGTTGGCTCGAACCTCTGATTGGAGCGAACTCTGATATTTTCACGACTTTTATGCCACAAAACCCAAGAATTGTTCTTTTCATTTCGTTATGTCCAGGTCTGTGATATATCCAACGATAATACCAAGGTGGAGTATCCATAGTTACCATAAGGTGCGCGGTGCGTCCTAAAAGTAATTTATCCCAAAATTGAGAATTCACTCGATACTTAAACGCAAAACCTGGCAGGAAAACCCGATCGAAAAAACCTTTCAATAAAGCTGGCATAGCGCCCCACCAATTAGGATAAACAAAAACTATATGATTTGACCATTGGATAAGTTCTTGGGCTTTTGCTAAGTCAGGCTCAAGCTCCTGGATTTTATTGTAACCATTCCAGAGTATTGGGTCGAACTCTAACTCACCAAGTTGAAGCTCACGAACTTCTGAACCGCCTGCCTTTGCACTATCTATATACGCCTTGGATAATGAACCACAGAAACTATTTGTGTCGGGGTGTCCAAGAATGACGAGTATATTGCTTTTCATTGCTTCTCCTTAGCCTAATAGCTCGAATGTGTGAAACGCACAAATATTGACTTATGTTGTATTATGTTCTCATTCATAGGTAAATTAATCAATAATCGCTCCTGGTACCTGCTTGCCTATTTCACCGCACAAACGAATGTCTGCTTTCAGACTAAATCAGAACTACTTTCTGAAACTGCCAGATTTTATCCAAACTTATGCAATTCAAAATCAACAACCAGTTTTGTAACTGAATTATTATTTGAAATTTAAAATAAATAGCCTTCGTGTTCTCGGTAACTACTCGGCTCTAGCTTCGTCGGCTCTGGCATCCTGCTTTGCCCTAATCTTTGTTCGTCGTAGTTCAGTCTTTTTTCGATCTGGTTACCTAGTGCAACTCGATCGAAGGATCTACGGTTCTTCTCAACTATTGTGCCAGAGTTGCTGGGTCATGCGGAAATAGCTATGCAGGGCGATCTGATGCATCTTATACGATGAAAGATAAACCATTTTCGTAAATCCATCCGGATACTTGAACACTACCGGTAATGCTGCACATCAGGCTGCCAACCGTGCTGTACTTGCCATGCGTGACTAGTGCTCCGTAAGCGCGGTAAATGTACCTGTCTCCTTTCCAAATAGCAGTCATTTTAGAAATAATTATGTGCTTCCATAGTTGCATAGCGGCTTTTCTCAGGTTCGCAAAGGAGAGAAAGAACGACCTTACCGTATCCACTACGATTGCCAATTGCCACCACCCTGTTACACTTCATGCCAAAATAACCTTTATAAAATCGGGAGTACTCAGTCTATGAAAGCTATGTTATCGATCTGTTTATTTGTTATTTCTACCTTCGTTTGGGCCGGTGATAGCCATGCATCCAGCGCCGTAAAGGGCATAGTACTTGAGACCATGGATGTACCGGGTTATACCTACCTGCGTCTCAAGACTAAAGACGGCGAGACCTGGGCGGCAGTTACGGCGGCTCAGGTTAAGAAAGATGCCGAAGTCACCATTATAAACCCGTCAGTCATGAGTAACTTCGAGAGCAAGACGCTGAACAGGACTTTTCCGACAATTCTATTCGGTACATTGGCCACCAGTGCAGCGGCAAAAGCGCCGGTTGCATCAACCACGCCTACCAATATTGGAGATACTACCGTCACCAGGGCCAGTGGTGCGATCGCGAAAACAGTGGTTGAAATCATTACTCATAGCGCTGAGCTTAAGGATAAACCTGTCCTGGTGCGCGGAAAAGTCGTCAAGTTCAATTCAGCAATTATGGGTAAGAATTGGCTTCATCTACGCGATGGCACGGGTTCAGAGGCAGAAAAAACAAACGATATTCTGGTGACAACTGAGGATGAAACCAATGTGGGAGATATTGTGGTGGTAAAAGGCACTATTCACACTGACAAGGATTTTGGCTCTGGCTATACCTATAAAGTGATCATAGAAGAAGCCACATTGCAAAAATAAAAGAATAGTTAAGCCAATCTATTCAACCAGCGAGTCGCCAGCCTTTGAGCTCCGGTTTGCTGGCATCACCTAAACACGACAGGCTCCTGGTCTCTGATATTTACCTTTAACGTTAACCTGAGCTCTTAAATGGTGGCTAAGGTCCCATTTATTTTTCAGCGTCGACCAGGTCGCTTGTATGGGTTCGAACACTATAGATTCCTCCACATTTTTGTTGCTGAAATATGTCGTGCTAGTACTGGGAGGTAGTCCGCCCATGCGTCTCAAATCAAACCGGAATAAGAAATATTTATAGCAATAATCTTTTATAGGTCTTCCTTGTACGCGGGTGTTTTCGGAATAGGGTTTAGTGATTAAACTTTTAAATAACCCATGTTAATCATCGAGCCATTGTTTATCACCTGTGAATATTGAGGAATATAGACAATGGTAGCTTCTTAACTAATTGTAATTAAAGGGAAAAATATAAAATGAATACCTCTCGGTTTAAAACTAATTTATCGTGTAAATAACCGCTTAGAGAAATGTTTCGTGTGAATATATAATTATTCAAATATCCAATAATCAGTATTCATTAAATCAATCTATTGGTGATAAATTTTATAATACCTTACTTTTTATGCGGGAAATAGGAGTAAAGAGTACATGTATAAATATTTCCATTAGCCGTTACAACTATAACACTAGGGGCACAAATGTCGGTAATGTAACCATGATGGATTTGGTTTCTGGATAACTTCTTAATGGAAGACCAGGAATTGATCGATCACTATTTGATTCGATTGTTCCAGGAATCTGAAAGGATTGAAAACTTGTGAATTGGGATCGTGAATCGTTTAGGAATTGATCATTTTTAATCGGAAGTTGATTGGTAATGGACTAAAAATGCCTCATTTTAGTACAAAAGATGAGGAAGGAGTTATGAAGCAGCTATTGAGTAAACACATTAAGCAAAAAGGGTTAATACTGAAACTGGGTTTTGCATCAATTAGTCTGGCAGTTTCTGGTACCACATTTGGCGGTACCATTGTGGGTTCACCACATGATATGTCGGCGCAAGGTTGGTCTGGAGGCGAAATCTGTAAAGTTTGTCATACCCCGCATAACGCGCAAGATGGTGTTGTGCCTTTGTGGAACCATACTGTCACAACCGCAGTGCACACGATGTATACCAGCCCGTCATTCGACGGATTAGCAACAAGAGCTGACGGTCCCACAGGGGCTAGTAAGCTGTGTTTATCATGTCATGATGGGACGGTGGCTCCTGATTCGTTTGGAGGCGCAGTTGGTAATGCTGCGCTTCAAAACAGCAGGGCCATTTTTGGCACTGACTTGACCAATGATCACCCCATCTCGTTCACCTATGATGATGCCCTCGCCATTGCTGATGGCGCATTGGCTATGCCATCAGCAGCGACAATGATCAATGTGGGTGAAGGTACTGATGCGGATAGTGGCACTCTTGCGGAAATGCTGGTACCAACCGGCGAGCTTCAGTGCAATTCATGTCATGATGTGCATAACAAGAAAACGATTACAGGCACTCCGTTGTTGCGAATAAGCAATGCAGATAGCGCCCTGTGTTTGACTTGTCACACCAAGTAGAAAATCCAGGCAGTCCCTCGTAGGAGCCAATCTGCTTCTGCGGGGGGGATCTAGTTCACGGAGTAGCAATGGCGTACAGATGCTTTTCCATTCTGCGCGAATGGGTTTTCTGCTTTCATTTATTTTCTCCCTTTTGAAGTAACTGATTTATGACGATAATAAAAAACCGCAACTGGCAATTTGTTACTGACCTGTTTGCTTTGAGCACATTAATGATTCTGTTAGTCGGATGTGCGACAACACCAAAGGAGGAAGATGTTGGATTTATATTCTACCCACCGCTACCAAATCCACCGTTAATACAATATTTGCATACATTTTCTAGCCAAAACGATGTGGGTGAAGAAATGGGCGGTTTTGCAAAATTTATAATCGGCGACGAGGAGGGCATGACGACTATCAACAAGCCATATGGAACGGCCATCCATGATGGAAAGATCTATGTCGTCGATACCAGAGGCGGCGGTTATGCAATATTTGATGTAAAGCAACAGGTATTTAGCTTTGTGATCGGGTCGGGAGGCGGGGTTCTCAGAAAGCCTATCAATATCGCCATAGATAAGGCAGGTAATAAATATATTACTGATACAGGGCGTGATCAGATCGTTGTGTTTGATGTTAACGACGAGTATCTGCGTGCATATGGGGTTGATGGTGAATTCAAGCCATCGGATGTTGCGTTATCCGGCAACCAGTTATTCGTATCAGACCTGCTGCATCACAACATTCATGTGCTCGACAAACAAAGCGGCAGGGAAATAACAACAATCTCATCTGTCGGTTCTGATATAGACCAACTCTTCCACCCGACCAATATCGATATCAAGGGTGATTATCTCTACGTGGCAGACACCTCAAATGCTCGTATCCAGAAATTTACTCTGACTGGTGAGTACGTAGCAAGTATCGGAAAAATGGGGGTAAACCTGGGCGAATTCGCAAGACCAAAAGGAGTGGCAGTTGATAATGAAAACCGAATTTATGTTGTAGATGCTGCATTTGAAAACATTCAGATCTTCAACGATGAAGGAAAACTATTGTTATTTTTTGGGGCACCGGGGGGGGAGAAGGATAACATTAATTTACCAACGACAGTGGCAGTTGACTATGACAATGTGCAATATTTTCAGCGCTATGCGGCACCGAAATTTCATCTTGAGTATGTGATTCTGGTGGCCAGCCAGTTTGGTAGTAACAAGGTAAATGCCTACGGATTTGGAAAGATGGAGGGAGTGGATTATTCATCACTGGGGAGAAACTGAATTGAAAGAAAAATCGGATATAAAAGCAGCCGTTTAGATGATTGGTTCTAGCTATATGCAAACGATGATATTGATAACGGTCAATTCTCAAATGGCATCAGTTCCATGGGGGAATCACAGAGATAGTGTAAAGGTGCTAATGGAAAACAAATTTGGTGCATACCAGATATCTGAAATTGGTTGTGTTTGGATGGTCATTGTTTTTTTTATCATTGTTCCGTCTAAAGGTCATTGTGCAACCCTTGATGCATTTAAATTAACGGGTGTAGAGGGTTCAATCAGGCTGGGATATTCATTTACCGAAACAGATCTTACTCAGGTCGGAGGTACTGATATCAAAGAAAAGAGAAGTGGCATGGAGCAGGAATTCAATATCAACGCGCAAGCTTATGTGTTTCATCCGAATCTATTAGAAATGGAACTGGGTGCGGGCTTTCTGGCTGGCCAGGATAAACATGAAAGCAACTCTGGCACCTATGATAGCGAGAGTGAGTATTATGATTTCAGCGGGCGCTTTAATTTTTTGAAGAACAAACCGTATCCAGTAAGTTTATATTATGTCAAAAGTAGTCCGAAGCAGGCAGTAGGTGTGGCAGATAGTCTAAATATTAAATCAGAATTATATGGGCTGTCATCGTATCTTAGGTCACCTCTAGTAAACAGCCCTGTCACATTAAGATTTGATCATACCCAGAGTAAGGGGGAAAGCTCGTTATCGGTTGTCGATGACAGCAGTGATTCCCTGTTTTTGGGTATAGCTACAAACATAGGAAATGTTGGTAACGGGAGTATTGGCGTGAATAAAATATCGAAAACGTCGGGCAGTGGCAGTCATAACCTGCCTTTGCAGGTGTCCACAAATGACACTGAGTCTATAGATTGGAATGGTAAAGTCGCATTAGGTAGCGAGCGAAACCTCAGCATAAGCAATCACCTTCTTCTAAGTAGCAGCGAGCAAAATGTCGCTCCCAGTAGAGATCGGCTTACATTTTATAACCATATAGACTGGAAAATTGATGATGCCACTGAGACTTACAATACTTACAATTTTTCAAAAAATGAATATGACAAGGTGGAGTCTAAAAACCAGAATCTTGTTATCGGCTCAGTCCATCGATATGGAGAATGGATGACTTTTAGTGCATCTGTTGATACAGAAAATGAGGTAAATGACGGCTTTAAAAGATCAAGTTCCAGTTTGAATGGTAGCGCTATAGCACAAATACAGGTAACTGACCGCTGGGCATCTTCACTTGGTTATTCAGCATTTTTCAGATCCAATAGTCAGTCAACTAATGAGTTGACTATCAGCGCTTTTGATGAAGCTCATACGTTTAGCGGTATCTCTTCCATTACACTGACACATGAATATGTTATCTCCGGTAGTGTAAGCGTAAGCAATGAAACTCACTCACAGGATTATGTAGAAAATATTGACTATATTGTCATTACCGTGGGCTCGGAGACCAGACTGGAGAGATTGATCTCTGGAAATATTGCTGATGGACAGACCGTATTAATCAGCTATGAATATGAAGCAGGTGGTACGTTTGACTTTGATGAAATTTATCAATCTTTTAATATCCGCTATTCTTTAGACCGGCGCTATAATTTTTCGCTATTTTACTCGACCAATAAACAGATATACCAATCAGGTATACCAGTGCACTCAATGAAATCTGTGCAGAATTACCGCGTGGGTATGGATGCACAGGTTCCTATTAATAAAACTGCAGATTTTGGTTGGAGGTTGGAATTCGAGAGACGTAATGAAGACCTAAATCCATTTACTCGCAGCTCTTTTGATCTTAATCTAAATTCATCGTTACCGTTTAACGCGGCATTTTTGAGCGTGAATACAGGGTATCAACAGGTAGACAATGAATTATCACCCAATGACATTCGTGAAACCTATTTATCGACCAATGTTTCTGCCAGGACTAGTCTGGGGGGGAGAGCAAGTTTTGAGTGGATCTATAAAATAGACAAGGGGAGAGATACACCAAAGAACTCAAGCGACGCCAAGTTACGTTACGAATGGAAGAGAGGGCGCCTGGATTTTTCATTATCCGCCAGGCATACGAAAGAAGAGCAAGGTATTGCATCACGCGAAAACTCAATCGTCGAAGCAGCTCTAAGAAGGGATTTTAGATGAGCCAGAGAAAAATTAATTCTCTGTTGACTTGTTATATGCTGTTTGCTGTTTCGATACTACTTTGTTCCTGTGCAGGAAGCACTCAACCCAATGAAATTAACAATAAAAATGTCAGCATAATATGGCCGCCGCCACCATCTAAACCTCGTATAGAGTATTTGGGCACGGTATCAAGCCCACAGGATCTAGAGATAAAAAGCGGATTTATGGGATTTCTAAAGGATCTGGCGTTTGGTGAGGAGGATAACGGTATGGTCCTCCCGATGGCGGCGATTTCGAATCAGTTTGGACAACTGTTTGTGGCAGATAGCGGAAAAAAAATAATACACAGGTTTGACAAGCTAAACGAAAAATATACCCCGATAAAAAGAGAGGGTGATAAGAAGTTTGCTTCACCGGTAGCTATGGCAACTGATAAAGCCGGAAATGTTTACGTAGTGGATTCTGATCTCGCAAGGGTTTTTGTGGTAGCGGTTAATGCAGACTACGCCGGTCAATTAGCGCTGGATGGCAACTTTATCAGACCCACTGGAATCGCTATAGATAAAGATAGTGGACAGATCTATGTTGTAGATACCGGAATACATGCTGTATACATCTTTAATAAGGATAATTCTTTAGTAAAAAAGTTCGGTACTCGCGGCACAGGAGATGGCGAATTTAATTTCCCTACCTATATATGGCAAAACCTTGAAGGCAGGTATCTCGTCACCGACAGTCTAAATTTTCGTATTCAAATATTTGATCGCTATGGTCGATACCTTTCGCAGTTTGGCAGTGCTGGAAATGCCACCGGTGACCTCGCCAGACCTAAAGGTGTAGCAGAAGATAGCCATGGGCATGTGTATGTCACAGATTCTCTATTCCATAATATACAGGTATTCGACGAATCTGGAGCATTCCTGTTGGATTTTGGTGTGCAAGGAACCAGTCCTGGTGAATTCTGGCTTCCTGTGGGGATTTTTATTAGTCAGGACGATAAGATATATGTCGCGGACTCTTATAATCATCGTATTCAGATGTTTCGATATATTGGTAAAGACTTATGAATACCAGATGGCAAATATTTTATCTGATAATTGTATTTTTATTTACATTGCCTGATGCATATTCGGGCATAGCGGCTAGCAAGCATAATTTGTCGGTCAGTGGCAGTGGCCCCATAAGAGCTTCGGGTGAGAGTGATATATGTATCTTTTGCCACTTACCGCATAATTTCAATCCAAGACAATCGATATGGAATCATGAAAAGACCGGAGGCTATTACACCCCCTATTCAAGTTCGACGGCAATATCATTTATCGGACAGCCTAATGGCACATCTGTTCTATGTCTGAGCTGTCATGATGGGACGATTGCGCTGGGCAATGTTATTAGCGAAGAAATGACGATTCCAATGCTGGGAGGCATAACTACTATGCCTCAGGGGCCATCGGTTCTCGGTACAGATCTATCTGATGATCATCCAATTTCCTTCGCCTATACCTCAAGCATTGCAAACAGGAGGGATGATCTGGTTCATCCGTCAGAACTGACGGCTGCGGTTAAACTCGACAGGATGGGGCGTATGCAATGTACTTCCTGCCACGATCCACATAACGATAATAATGGAAAATTTCTCACGATGTCTAATCGTGCCGGATCGCTTTGCCTGACTTGCCACAGAAATCTTAAAAACTGGATTCAGTCCTCGCATAGTACATCAGTTTCCAGGTGGACAGGACAAGGGGTAAATCCATGGCCCGATAGTCAATGGACATCTGTGGCAGACAATGCCTGTGGAAATTGTCATAAAACGCATAACGCTGGCAAAGCGGAACGATTACTGAATTATTCTCAGGAAGAAGAGAACTGCCTGGTATGTCATAACGGTCAGCTTGCTAAGACCGATATATCAAATACATTAAGAAAGTTTTCTATACATCCGGTTCAGCAAACAACAGGGGTGCATGATCCTAAAGAAGGGGCCATTGTATCTTCGCGTCATGTAGAGTGCAGTGATTGCCATAATCCACATGCTGTAAGTAACAGCAGTGGTTTACTGAGTGGTTCGCTAGTCGGTGTTCGAGGTGTTTCCATCGACGGGGTGGAGCTCTCATCGATTAATCATGAGTATGAATTATGTTTTCGCTGTCATAGTGATGGCTACAATAAGCCTCCATCCAGAACGCCAAGGCAAATTGAACAACTCAATGTGCGCGAGGAGTTTTTTTCAGGGAATCCTTCGTTCCACCCGATAGCAGCTGTGGGGAAAAATCAGAATGTACCAAGCCTGATTTCGCCGTATAACATAAACAGCATCATGGACTGTGGTGATTGCCATGATAGTGACGATAGTGTGGCATCAGGTGGCAGCGGTGCGAATGGGCCGCATGGTTCTCGCTATGTCCCCATATTACAGAAAAGATATGAGACCCTGGACAATACTGTGGAAAGCTCAGCCACTTATGCGCTTTGTTATAAGTGTCATGAGCGGAGTAGTATTCTCAGTGATCAAAGCTTTAAGTCGCATCGGCTACATATCGTAGATGAAAAAACCAGCTGTAACACATGTCATGATCCCCATGGCGTGAGTTATACACAGGGTAACTCGACGAATAACAGCAGTCTGATTAATTTCGATATTACGATAGTAAAAGAGAATGCTATGAAAGATTTACGTTACGAATCGACAGGTCGATTTAGCGGTGTATGTTACTTAAGTTGCCATGGAAGTGATCATTCTCCCAAAGCGTATTAATAATATATTAGGACACAATAGGTAGTATGAATATTTGCCAGCAAAGGTTGTTTGGGATGAATTATATAGTGACGATTTTATGAATTAGATTGTGGAAAATGCGAATCGAAAACTGAGTAATGTGGCTATGAAAAGGCCGATGAATGCAAAACGATAATATGAACGTATGTGGATTAAATACAAAAATAAAAAAAATATTAATATTCTTTGCATTTGGTATATCGATCACAATAAAAATACTTTGTTCATCATCGTACGCAGCAGCAACAAAAATGAGTGGAGATTTGCAGCAAGAGAAAAGCAGGGCAGAGAGTGAACATGAGAATTTTTACTCCCTCGTAGGAGGTTTGGAAAATAGGGGTCGGGTTAATCCTCATTGGGATAAGACTCGGTGTAATTCCTGTCATGAAAACGGAAAAACAATTCAGGATGCTGAGATGAGTATTAAGAATAAAGAGGAGTTATGTTACAGCTGTCATGCTGAAGATGTGGTTCATAAATATATACATCCAACTGGAATATCGGTACCAGAAGAGTTCGAGAAACGTATTGAAAAAAATTGGCCTGAAAAATTGAATCTTAGGAGAGAGGGGGAAATAACATGCTATACCTGCCATGATGTGCTGGATCAATGCCTTTCTGGTCGATCATACATGTCCAGAGCTAATCCAAAATTTCTAAAAGGTGCACCATATGCGAAGCGTTATGATATTTGTTATAAGTGTCATGATTCATCAAAATATAGAAAGATGAATTCACATGAGCAGATAGATGAGAGCGGGAATCTGAAGCTGAATAAATGTCGTTTATGCCATATTGTTAAAGACGAAGAGTCAGTTAAAAAAGGTATCAGGCGTGATCTGAGTAAATATCCATTACTGAAAAAACTGGAAAATGATCGCAATCTACTTTGTTTGCGATGCCACAAAAAAATTGATCATCCAACAAGTGCGTTCAAATTCACATCAAGCAACAAGTATAGGCATTTCATAAAAATCACTGAAGAAAAAAAGGCAACACTAGAGCGGATGATTAAAAAAACAGGCATCGTTTTACCGCTGGAACCGGATACTGACAGAATTAACTGTGCTACTTGCCATCAGCCACATCAGCCGGGAGTATTTGAGCAAGGCGCACAGAGTAGGGACATACTTTCCCCAAAGAGAATGAGGGTAGCTAATATTTGTGATCAATGTCATGAAAAATAATACTGGCGTATAGGCGTGTATAGAAAGGTATGAATAACTCAAAAACGACTATCACAATTAAAAAAATAACCGGTATATCTTTGTTGCTGATTCTTTCTGTCTACTATTTAGAAGGATACACGGCAGAATTTGCGGATGATGAAGCCTGTTTAATGTGCCACAAATACATTCGTATGGCACGCATTACGGAAGAGGGGGTTTTTCGTTCATATTACGTGCCTCCGAGCACATTTGCCAAGACGGTTCACAGAAACGTCCCATGTAGAGATTGTCATAGCTATATCACGCAACTTCCCCATGAAAAAGTAGAGGAGGGAGTAAAGTGTGACAAGGAGTGCCACTCTAAGAATAACCCTGCAACCGGAAAACCATTTAGTCATAAGGCTATATCCGATCTTTACTCTGAGAGTGTTCATGCAAGAGTCAAGAATGCAAGCGGCCTTGATGCTGATAAGCCCTATTGTATAACCTGTCATACAAATCCTGTCTATAACCCTTCAGAAGAGGTCCCTCCAAAGGAGATACTGGATCGCTGTGCGCTGTGTCATGAGAAGAGGGAGTTCGTTAAACAGTGGTATTTTCACACCAGTAGAAGAGTTCTGGATGTTAAACGATCTGGTCAGGAAATTGTAGAAATTTGTACTCGCTGTCATGCAAACCAGGAATTAATAGAGCGACACAAAAAAGCTCATGATGCTGCAGGAGACCCGATGGGTGATAAGTTTCCAATAGCTGCAACGTCTTATAAGAATAGCTTTCATGGAAAGGTGACAAAGTACGGTATGGTCGGTGCAGCTACTTGCCTGGATTGTCATGCAGACAGTGATCAATATTACAAGAGTGTACATAAAATACTGCCATCAAGGAATCCTGATTCTCCAATAAGTAAAGAAAATAGATTAAATACATGCCAGAAGTGCCATACAGGTGCCGATCAGAAATTTGATGTGGTCGATCCACATCCTTCGTTTGAAGAAGAACGTAACCCAATCTTACATGCGGGTGAAAAGATCTATAGCGTATTTGGAAATATCATAGTCTTTTGTTTGATTGGATTATCCATGTTTGAGACTTTTGGAAGGCGTCGAGATGGAGCCGGATGGCGGCTTCGTATGGGTTCAACATGGTGGAATAAAAGTCGCAGAAAAAGGGATAGAAATATACCGAAGTAAATAAGAATTTAACTCAAACAACCAGGCAAAGATTTTAAATGTTGCCTGGCAATAAGAAGGTAGGAAGCTAAATGAAGTTATCAGAAGAAGCAGAAAAGGTATTGCAGTTGTCCATGAGGCAACAGAACATTAAAGAGTTTGACAGGACTGAAATAGAAAGGCTAATCGGCCTTATCCCTGATGACAGGGTGTTTCTCTACAAGAATGTAATGTCCAATCCTATTGGGGATCTGCCACGGTATTCAATCCATATCAGAGTTCAACATCTACTTACATTTACTACTTTCCTGTTATTGGCTTTTACAGGTCTTCCCGTTCATTTTTTCGATGCGGTTTGGGCTAAACCATTCAGTCAATTACTTGGGGGAATAGATGTTACCCGAGTGATACACAGAACATTGGCTGCAATCATGATTGTAGGGATGGTTTACCATGTAATCACACTTGTTCTAGGAACGACGTTAAAACTCTTAAAGGGTACTTTCGATATCAGACGAACAATACTTCCAAGATGGAAAGATCTTAAGGATATGCGCGAAGACATTCTGTATTTTTCTGGGAGGGCTCAAATGAGACCCGAAATGGATAAATTTATGTATAAGCAAAAAATACACTATTTCGCTGCAGTATTTGGAAGTTGTGTGATGGTTGCGAGTGGGTCTTCCTTTCTTTATCCAGATATCTGGGCAAGCTATCTTCCTTATGGTTGGGCGCTTTATATGCAAAATATCATGCGTCTCGCACATTCGCATGAGGCCTTATTGGCACTGGTCGTCATTGCCTTCTGGCATTGGTATAACGTTCACCTTGCACCTGGTCGTTTTCCAATGCAATGGACATTTCTATCGGGGAAAATTACACGTGAACATCAAATTGAGGAACACTTTCTTGAATATATACGAAACCTGGTAGAGCTTCCTGAGGAAAGATCCATCCTTTTGGAACAATTAGCTGAGATGGAAAAGTATACGGATGGGGGGATGGGTCAGTATCGACAAACACCAGTTGCTTTAACGGAAGGGTAAATTCCTTTGGTCAAAAAAAAATATCTTTGGCGTCAAGTTCTGTCTTATGCATCGCTACTTTTTGTATTGAGCTGGACAATTTATTTTATCTATGTGTACGTAATGATTCTGTTTTGATGCAAGGCAATGCGAGTCTTTGTTATTACACCGAAAAGAAGTACAAATATTAAAGGGGTTGGAGTAGTTATTTTATGCATGAAGTAACATCTTACGGAAATATTATTATTGCAACAGCAGTGGTGGTGATCGTTCTGTTTATGATCATGCTTGTTGTTGTAATTGATCACAAGGCGAGACTTAAAGAAAAAAAACGTGATGATATCTTTCATATATCAGGAGTAAAACGAAATCACCCTATCTGGTCGTATCTTATTGGGTCATTTTTATTGATCGTAATATTAGGTGTGGCCATCCAGCTGATAGCTACCGTTTTGAATTATATTCCTGTGAACGAAAATAATAAACCTTCTGAGCTACTTGCTTCGCTAAAAAAGAAAAGCGTATTAGAAGATGCGAGGCATTTTCATAATCCAGCAAATACACTGGCTTTGGAAGGAAAAAAGAGTGTTTGTTATTACTGCCATGGTGACTTTCCCCACTTTCAGAAACGTATGATTCGTACCTTACTTAACATGCATACTCAATTCATTGGATGTATGACCTGTCATGCTAATCCGGATAAGGCGGATGAAAACTTGATAACCCTAAAGTGGTTAAACTTTTCAGGGATAGAGGTTGAAGGCGGACATTTCGGTGTTGATTATGATAAGGATAGTGGTTACCTCGTCGATACCGATGACTTTTTCTCAAAGATAGTACCTTATCTAAACAATGATGGTAATGAACAATTGCTTGAGATTACTGAAGATGATCCCATTGCGATAGATTTCGTCAAGGTACAGTCAACCTTACAGGGACAGAATAGAGAAGCGGTTAAAAAGAGTCTTCATCGTATGGTGCGCCCAAAAGGACGGTTCTGTACGCGTTGTCACACCGAAAGAGCGAAAAGTTTCGTTCCATTTGAACAACTGGGTTTCTCGGAAGAGAGAATTTACGACCTTACCAATTTGAACATTATCGGGTTGGTAGAGAAGTATAAAGAGTTCTATATGCCGAATTTAATGAACAGGGAGATTGAGCCAATAAAAATAAATTTAAATGGTATTCCGGCTGAGAAAGAAAGGATATATCAAACTTTGCCTCAGCTTAAAAATGATGGCTAACCGCAGAGCAGAAAAACTGCTAAAGCTATAATGCTTCCTTATTCTCAGAGTTGGTTATATCAAGTCGACTAGTATAGTTAGTTTAATCAAATTATTAAGTATAGAAAGGATCTTATGGAGAGGATATATATGAAAACAAAGGAAATTATCGTGCGATGAATTTCCGTTTAGATCAGGTCGAAAATATTAATGCTACAGGCGAAAGCAGGTCAAGTGTACGCAAGACGTATTACGCGCTAATACTTTCAATATTTCCCGGTTTGGGTCAGCACTACTCGGGTCATCTTATTCGAGGCATCTCATTATTTATCTTTCTGATAATTATTTCGTGGGTTGCGGCAATTATTTTTATGTATACGACATCTACGATCATCAGTGTGATCCTGCTGTCTATTCCTGTAGTTGTGTATGTATTAATAGGAATAGATGCTGTTTATTGTTCACTGAACCAGAAAGAAATATACGTATTAAAGTGGTATAACAAAAATTGGATTTACATAGCAGTCATCATTGTTTTATTTTCCACAATAAATCCATTGATGGATACTCTGATAGGGAAACACATTGTTCGAGCATACCTTGTCTATACGAATAGTATGGCACCAACTGTATTAAAACATGATGTCATTGTTATAAACAAACTATCTGAACCAGAAAGGAATGATATCGTATTAATAGAAATGAGCCAGGAGAATACAAAAGGTTCGATGTCAACAGTTATTGATAAGCAGATTTTAAGAAGAATTATTGCTATTCAAGGGGATGAAGTCGAAATTCTAGGAAAGAAAATATATATCAATGGGGAAATATTCGAAAGTTCATTTGCCAGTTACGGTGAACAGCTTAGCCCCAACTATTATGTAACAAATGAATATCACTATGGCCCGATAGATGTACCCGAAAATACCTTCTTTGTATTGTCTGACGCAAGGCAATACAGTTTTGATAGTCGAGTGTTTGGGTTTGTTCCAAGAGCGCAAATCACAGGAATAGCGACAAAGATATTCTGGTCGTGGAATCGCGACGAAGGCCATTTTATATGGGGAAGAACTGCAAAGAAAATAAATTGATTAATTCTGTATGTATGCGGAAATGTTGATCAACTTCCAGTAGCAATGATGTGACAGAAATATTGACTATTTATACCAATTTAAGAGATCCTGGAAAGGTAATTCATATCGATGATGAATAAAATTAAAACCGTTCATGCCAGTATACTGCTGGTGCTGTTACTTATAACAACAAGTGCATTGGCTGCTGATGAGCTTAATTGCGTCCTGTGTCACAAATTCAAAGGCTTGAGCAGAATTGATGAAGACGGAAACTTCAGGTTGTTCTATATCAATCAAAAATTGTATAAAAAGGGGCCGCATAAACGCATCCATTGCAAAGATTGTCATCAGGATATTGATAAAATTCCACACGATCCAGCCAGCAAAGTAGATTGCACAGTTCAATGTCATCTTACTGAACCTTCTGGTAACGAGAAGTTTTCACACAAACCGGTTGCTGAAATACTCGAGAAAAGTATCCACGGAGAAAAAATTAAAGAGTCATCCAGTGTGGAACATCTAGAGGATTATCCATACTGCACAGATTGTCATGATCAACCATTGTATAGACCGTTGTCGTTTTTTAAAGGGCATGAGGCGGGTGTAACGGAGCGAGGTTTAAGTCGATGCAAGACCTGTCATAGAACCGGTGATTTCGCGGAAGATTTCTATGCTCATGTGACCTCCAGATTACAGAAGCTACGTGTAGGCAAGGAAATAGTAGGGGTGTGTGCAAAATGTCATGCAGACAAAAAATTTCAGCAAAGACATGGACTTCAAATCAATGTGGTTTCTTCATATTGGGACACCTTCCATGGTAAAGCCACCTATTTTGGATCAGATGCCACACCTGACTGCATTGATTGCCATGTAGTGAGTGGTGAAAATGTACATTCAATAGAAGGAAAGAAATCTGATACATCGGCTGTTAATAAAAATAATGTGGCCGCCACATGTAAAGCTTCTGAATGTCACTCAAATGCGGGTGATTATATCTCCAGTTATCAGGTTCACACGGATTATGAAGATCCAGATAAATATCCTATGCAATATTATCTATTGAAATTCTTTAAGTACCTGATGGCAGGGGTGATGTATTTCTTTATCACAGTGATATTTCTTGAATTACTTAGACGCCTGTTCCCCAGCTATTCAATTTTTAAAAACAAGTTATCCGACTTACATTAGATCCCGAGAAAGAGCTAAGGCATGAGAAAATATAAAAAAATCGTATATCGAAATGAAAAACGCTATTTCTATCGATTTTCATTAATGCAAAGAGTACAGCATGTAGTTCTATTTACAACGGTAATAATACTATCACTTACAGGATTCCCGTTACGCTACTTCGATCAGCCCTGGGCAAAACCACTGTATGAATTTTTTGGTGGGATACATATAGCTCCATGGATACACCGTATAACTGGATTGATTTTACTTGGTTTGTTTTTGTTTCACACTGGGTACTGGCTCTATCTGTTCTTCAAATACAGGGTTGGAAGACTGATGCTCGAAAAGAGACTGTCAGTAATTAATTTTATTCGAGAGTTTTTCTCTATGGAGATGGTGCCCAACAAAAAGGATTTTTTTGATTTTATTGCCATGTGGAAATACCTGTTGTTCATAAGCAGCGAGCGCCCTCAGTACGACCGTATGTCGTGGAAGGAAAAGTTTGACTATTTCGCGCCCTACTGGGGTATTCCAATTCTTGGGCCTGCGGGATTAGCTCTGTGGTACAGGGATGAGTTTACACAGTACGTACCAGGTATTGTTTTGAATGCATTTTACATTATGCATACTGACGAAGCACTGCTGGCTGTCATATTTATATTCTTTGTGCACTGGTACAACGTCCACTATTCACCAGAAAAATTTCCTATGGCTACGGTATTTTTAACTGGCTATCTTAGTGAAAGTGAGATGATTCATGAACACTATGACGAATATACACGCATCATGAAAGAAGAAGGCCTTGAAAATGAAATTCATCCTCAACATAAAAACGAGGCGTAGCTAATAAATGTTACATGTCATAAGAAAAATAATCAGGAATCTATATGTTATCGTCCTGATGATATTTACCCTCTGGTATGGTTATATTCTGTATCCGATTATATTTGAACATTCTGCTGATCAGTCTAGTGCCGAAGTCGAGGATGATGACGTGGATGTATTTTTTGGTCAGGGAACAACCGAAGAAGAGAAGGAGTTTCTAAAATCACTAAAACAACAGCAAAATACCGAAACAACCGATCTCGGCTATATGGTTGTAGAAGAGCAATATGTGAAAGGACATTTCCATCATGTGGGGATGAAAGTTGAAACCGATTCATTCAGTGTATGTATCAGATGCCATGGTGCCGTCCCTCATGATATGGCAAAGTCAATTCGTGCTTTTCTGAATATGCACGCATTTTACATGGCCTGTGAAACCTGTCATGTACGTCCGATTGATGGTGAACCCAATATGGAATTTCGTTGGTATGATCAGGCAACGGGAATAACCATAGAAAATCCTGCGGGGTTGAATGCGCAGGATGAATCCATGTATGGAAACTACTCAGCAAAAATAGCACCGGGAAGAATGGATGAAAATGGGAAATTCAAATTAATCAATGGGGCTAAAGAGCTTGAATTTGCAAAAAGATATCAAAGTGATGAGTCTAGATTGAATGATACTCAGAAATCAAAAATGAAAAAGATAATTCACAGGAAAGTCAATGAACAACCACTGCTTTGCGATGGGTGTCATACCACTGAAAATCAGCCATATTTACCATTTGAGCTATTGGGGTATCCCAAACGACGACTGTACGAACTTACCAGTACAGAGGTTGTAGGTATGATTAAAAAATATCAACAATTTTATATTCCCAATATATTACATGGTGGTGAAAGCAGAAAAGAGAGTAATAAAGATCAGAACTTATGACTGTCAGAGTGAAGTCTTTAATGTATGAAGTAACAGGTGTAAGGAAGGTACTTAATAAGTGCCTTTTTCTGCTGATTATATTGTCAGGCTACATACAGGCGGCAGAGCCAGGGGTACCGCTCGTAAACTGCCAGAAGGTTATGGTTTTAGACGGCTCTCCAACTGGTCATATGAAAATGCCAACCGATGTTGCAGTGGATGATGAAGGGAAGATCTATGTTGTTGATAGCGCTAATCATCAGATACTGGTTTTTGCAGCGGATGGAAAGTATTTAATGGCTTTTGGTTCACAGGGGAAGCCTGGCGAAGTATTAAGTTATCCAGTAGGGATTACAACAACTTCGGATGGGCTTGTGCTGGTGGCTGATCGTGGTAATCAAAAGATCAGGATTTTTAATTCAGATGGTAGCTTGCAGAAAACTTTTGATACAAAGATTGAGGAGGGAAGATATACGCCTGTCGATGTGGCGGTTGACAGCGAAGGAAAGCGAATATTTGTTACAGCTTCAAAACCGTTTCACCAGATTATGGTGCTGGATGCGAATGGAAATCTGATATCGCGATGGGGTCAGGCGGGTAGTAATAAAGGTGAATTTCGCTTTCCGGCAACTATAGCTGTAAGCCCTGAAGATGATGAGATTTATCTGGTCGATGTTCTAAATACTCGAGTTCAGGCATTTGATATGAACGGAAGCTTTTTAGTTACCGTTGGTTCATGGGGAGTTACCCCCGGAAAGTTATTTCGACCTAAGGGCGTAGCTGTTATGAAAGATAATAGCATACTGGTAAGTGATAGCTATCTTGGTGTTGTGCAGTTATATGATAGTGATACACGTTTTCGGGCAGTGCTGGGAGTTGATGGTAAAATTGCTCGTTTCAATACTCCAACAGGCCTGCAAGTGGATGATCGTAATAGAGTTTATATTGTAGAGACCATGGCTGATAGAGTAACTGTTTGTCAGTTGTCCCCATTATAAAATGACTAACAAACGACGTATTTCAATATTACTGAGCTTGTTGTTAAAGCTTACTTTTGTTGTTTCGATTTTATTTTTACTAACGCCAAATGCACAGGCAGCACGCGTGGTAGAAGAAAAGCGAGAGTGCGCTACCTGCCATATCGCATGGATAGCCGATTTCAAAAAAAAAGAGGTCACAACTCTGGTTCCTTATAATCCACGTCCAAAGGTTGCAACAGGACGTCAGGATGTCGTCAGTACGGAGGCGATGTGTTTCTCCTGCCATGATGGATACGTCATGGATTCACGTTTTCTATGGCAGGATGGAGGACATACCCATCCTGTAGGTGTGATCCCCTCAGATAGGGTCGACATACCTAAGGATGAAGACAAAACAATCTTCCCGCTCAACGATGATGGCAAAGTATACTGTGGAACTTGTCACTCGGCGCACGGCGTCGAATGGGGAAGTAAACTGTCGCCAGTCTTCCTGCGTGCAGAGAATATCAATTCATCCCTTTGTATGACCTGTCATGTTGATAGAAAAGATCAGCACGCTAATCATCCTCTGAACCGTAAAGTAAAAAATAATAACAAGAAGCTGGAACAGATGGGTTCAAAATTTAAAGACACAGATCAAGTTATTTGCCAGAGTTGTCATAAGGTTCATGGAGCCAAAGAAGAAAAGCTATTAGTGGAGAAGAATGAAAAATCGCAGTTGTGTGAGATTTGTCATCAGGATATTAAAAATGTAGATACTACGGGCTCTGGCCAACACTATAGTCACCCAGTTGACGTTATTCCAAAGGAAGTAAAAGTACCCAGTATATTTACTGAATCCGGATCAAAATTCGGACCTGACAAAGAGGTTATCTGTCAATCCTGCCATACGCCACATTTTGCACCACCGGAAAATAAATTGTTGGTTCTGGATAGCGAACACCTTAAAGAGGGGATTTGTGTCAACTGCCACGAGAAGCAACGCAGCTTGCTTAACACGGGGCATAACCTGCTCAGTGGCGATACGAAAGTAATGTCAGATTCTGAATTACCCAGTAGCAATTTAGGGGTCTGCGGTGTTTGCCATAACATCCACTCAGGAAAGGGGCCAAAGATGTGGGCGCGCGAATTACAGCCCGGTGGAGACAGAGTGGCTTCATTATGCCTCAGTTGCCACAGCGACGGTGCACCTGCTGAAAAATTCACAGTTGGTGAATATAGCCATCCGGTGGGGAAATCGCTCAGTTCGGCAATCGACCCAGGTGTTCTCCCGCTCTTCACCTCGTCCGGGGTAAAAACCCATTCCACCAAATACGGACGGGTTACCTGCCCAACATGCCATGATGTGCATGGCTCCGTCAGTCACATTAATCATTCATCATCAGCAGGAAGCAAACAGCCTGGAGGTGGTAAATATTTACGTAAAGGAGAGGATAATCTTTTGTTGCTGTGTGAGACATGCCATGCTGATAAATGGTCTATAGCCGAAACAAAACATGATTTGGATATTAAAAAGGGTGACCCCATGCCTCTGGGTATCTGCGGCAACTGTCATCAGGTTCACAACGGTAATGGGCCACGTATGTGGGCAAGAGATGATGGTCTTAAAAAGAATGATTATGGTGCGCTGTGTAAAAGTTGTCATAAAAAAGGTGGCCTGGCAGAAAAGAAAACAACGGGATCCCATTCACATCCAATCGGTGTTTCAATTGAAAAAGCAGGTATAGATGTAACTCCCGAGGGATGGGTTTCCATCGAAGGGGGAGAAAAAACCACCAATGCAGCTGTGCTGCCATTGTATGATGAAAAAGAGGGTGTATCGCATAATAAAAATGGCGCTGTTTCCTGTCCTACTTGCCATGATCCTCATCGATGGACAAGCAAAAAGACAGATAAAAAAATGAGCGGCAAAAAGACGGATGAGGGTGATGCGACAAACAGTTTTTTACGTATTCCCACAGCACCTGATGGTGAATTGTGCGTCACCTGCCATACAGCAAAAGCCCCGATTCGTGCTACGGATCATGATCTTTCCGTCACTGTGCCAAAAGCGAAGAATGCCTTAGGTGAAGAACTGCATCAATCGGGTATATGTGGTCAATGCCACGCCATCCACAATGCTGTGCAGGACCTTGCGCTATGGGGGCGACTGCCTGGACAGGCAGACAATGCTCCGGAAATGCTCTGTCGAAGTTGCCATGATGCAGGTGAAATCGCAGAGGCAAAGGTACCTAAGAAGGCATCTCATCCTGGTTACGTAATGGCCTGGGACGGAAGTCTGCGAGATGTTGATAAAAAGGGAATAACCCATCTACCGGTCTTCTCCGAAAGTGGCCGTCAGGCTCTGACGGGGTATATTAGCTGCCCGACCTGTCATAATGTGCATCAATGGCGTCCCGATACAAACGAGGCAGGAAGTGGTAAAAACGAGGAAGGAGACGTCTTTAGCAGCTTTCTTCGAACAGATTCTTCTGAAGGAATATTATGTGCGGATTGTCACGACCTGGATTCGATTTTTCGCTATAAATATTTCCACGGTATCGATTTCAAGAGCCAAAAAGAGAATTGACCGACTTGCCGGGTCATTTCCCAATAGTCATCAATTGACGGTCAAAGACCTGCTCAATGTTGAAAGGCTAAGAGCAATTAGACCACTACAGAGGACGCAGAGAGCACGGAGGTTGTTTTTTAGAATTTAGAAAGTTATTAGTGTACTGTCCTAAACTGTATGTAGATTATAGCGAGACGGGAAATAGTCATATGCAAGGCGTCATCCGCAGGGAATGGCATGCCCTTTTCAAGGATGAAAACGCAGCAGATGGCTGTTTCCCGTCTCGCCCGAAGGGAAGCCCCCAAATCCCCCAATCCGGCGTTGCAGTTCTTGACAAGGGAGGCGCCATTGCCTGCGAACTGCGCCTTGTCTTGGGAAATTTGGGGGCTTCTATAATCT
>JBNKZD010000152.1:0-24525 GCA_050301235.1 Chitinispirillaceae bacterium
TGTTTTGATCCGGAATCTTGATTCCAAAACAGTTTTCCACACATAGCACTATCTCTAATGCATCGAGAGAGTCCAACCCCAAGCCTGCTCCCAGAAGCGAAACATCTTCATGAAGATCTTCGGGTTCATAGGGTAAATTCAACCGCCTGATAAGCTCTGATTTGAACTTATTAATTACTGCGGAACGTTTCTCAATCTGTGTCGTAATTAGTTCAGCCATACACTCCATTGCACTTTCAGATCAGAAATAAGGTTTTATTACCATAATACAATTGTTACCATGGAAAGCACTGGAAACTGCCAGAATATACTTTTTGTCGCTGTTTGATTCAAAATGATCGTTACCCAGAGCTGCAAATAAGTTATACAATGTTTGTGAGCATAACGCAATGCCGGTTCTGGAGGTTACATCAAACATCTCGGCATTACCGACTATACTTTGAATTACCGATTTTTGGGGTGATGATACACTCCCACACACTTTTGCTATCTGATTACCTGTGATCCCGGCTGACGTTAATGCATCAGTTACAGCCCACTCAAGCGATGAAACACCCGAAACGGTATTTGAAAAACTGATGCTCTCTATAGTACACAGTGGTTTTGAGCCTCTTGCAACAGCTGAAGAGAGGCGCTCTATAAGCACCATCACTGCTCCGTCTCCAAACCGGTTTGACCCACAATCGATTCCATCAGCCAGACAACACTCCCTGGTTCCATCAAAAAAATAGTCTGATGAACCAGACAACAGCGCAGGAGCATGGCCATTGAGTAGTGAAAGCGCAGATAGTCCCAGACCAGTAAGTCCTGCTCCCGGTCCATTACAGAAAGTTGCATTGTAACCGCTAAGCGACAATACTCTGCAAATCGTGCCTGTTATGGAATTGGGTACGATATAGGGAAATGCATTTATCTGTTCAAGTTTGAAATCGTTTTTCAGCAGTGGTTTTATATGCTGCGACTCCGCCCAGGTGGAGCCCTGAGCAATATTCATTATAAAACCGAGTTGTTGCCGCAGTGGATGCCTTTCCGAAATACCAGCCTGCGAGAGCGCGAGCGCTGCTGCAGCAACACACATCTCTGATTCAGGATCAACCCCTTTAATAACTACCCTGCGATCAATCTGTGCCAGTTTATATTCCGGAACCCTGCAGACACGAGCTCCATTTTCACACAGCTCTTCCCGCCCAACTGCAACGGAGTCTCGGATTCCCTCGCAAAAAGAGGTGTACCCCACCCCAAACGCCGACATCATTCCCACCGAAGTAATACAGATGGGATCGGTGTCTTTATCAACAAGTGGTTTTCGTTCATGTTGGAGAGTGGTGTCACACACAACCAGACTGGCGTTATTTCCTCCAAATGCAAAATTATTTTTTAGAAAAATGTTTCCATTTTCCCAGGGACGTTGCGCCTGAGGGATATAATCGAGAGTGCATCCATCCCGAGGTTCCGAAAAATGTGCTGTCGGTGGAAGGTATCCGTTTTTCATGCACGCAAGTGTTGCAGAAAGTTCTACTGCACCGGCAGCACCAAGGCAGTGACCAGTAATGGATTTTAGTGAACTTACCGCAAGAGCATCTGCATGTTCATCAAAAACCCGCCGTATCGCTTTGGTTTCAGCCTTGTCATTGGCATCAGTACCAGTACCATGGGCATTAATATATTTCACCATTTCACGGCTGATATCAGCATGTTTTAATGCGTTCAGCATTGCAACTGCAGCACCTTTTCCTGCCGGCTCCGGCGCAGAACAGTGGTAGGCATCGTTTGACAATCCATACCCAAGTATTTCACCAGCCACTGAAGCGTTTCGTTTCTGAGCCATCTCCCTGGATTCAAGTACCAGAAATCCGGAACCTTCACCAAGATTGAGCCCTACAGGACGGGAAAATGGTGCTGTTGAGTCACCTTTACAAGTAGCTTTCAACCCGTTAAATCCAGCCTGCGTTGTCGGACTGTGAGAATCGCTGCCGCCCACAAGAACAACATCGAGTATTCCCAGACGAATCAGATCTGATGCAACTCCTGTCGCAACCGTAAAAGCCGAACATGCGGTTGTAACCGTAAATGCCGGTCCTCTGATCCCGAACTCTTCAGCAAGCATAAGAGCTGCAGAGTAATATTGCTTCGCGAAGAACGTTTTGCTGTCCGTAGAGATATTTCCGGCAATTTCAGCATCGTAAATAGACTCAATAGTCAGCATTGGACCGGAACAGGTTCCAACAATGATGCCGATCCTTAGTGATGTATCTGAAAAATCAATTCCTGAAGATCGCACCGCTTCGCGTGCGGCATTGAGCGCCAGTAGCACATAGCGATCTATTGTATTGGTAAGAGATGATTTAACTTCTGGTGATGGGAGCTCTTTTATTGTTCCCGCATAGTGAGGACCGTACCCATCAGTAAGCCGCCTGTCGGTAAGTTCATGAATAAACGGTGTTCCATTAATAAAATGGGGAGTACACTGTTCAAGAGTAGTTCCCGCACTGCAGATCAGTCCGTTTCCGGTTATCACAACTCCATGGTCGACCATCAATCAAACCTCAGGTGCGGTATCGAGAAGAACCGCATAATTATAACCGACATCACTGCTTCCGGCAACCAGAACAAACCGGGTTGCATCTGTTTTTCTGTTGTCTATCGATGCGCTGCCCGTTTTCTGAGGCCAGATACTCTTTTCTGTTTTCAGCGTGCGCAGCAGTGTTGCAACACTGAGCAGCAGTGATGCGGACTCGATATACCCGGTATTAAATGTCGTTGTTAACAGCGGTATGGTGTCTGCTCTATCTGCAAATATCTGTTTGCACGAATCAAGTACTTTGTAGTCCTGACCATTACCCTGCGGTGCCCAGACAATCAGATCGATCATTGAACTGTCGACATTGGCTGCCTTCATCGAATCGGTGATCGCACGCCTGAGACCATCAGTACCAAGGCATTGTTTATCGAATGCGTCACCATCCATCGACATCCCGATACTGCGGATTTCTGCAACAACCGGTACTCCCCGCTCTTTCGCTGATGACAATGTCTCACACACAAGAGCAGCAGCGCCTTCACCAAGAACCTTCTTTTTAGGTTCATCAAGGTCCAGTGTATACAGATCCTCTTTGCTGCCACTTTTAAGAAATCCGATAAGATCATAATTGAAATAGGTTTGCGCATACGCTTCATCGGCTGCTGCAGCAACAACGACATCTGCCCGTTTCTCTGCAAGCATGAGATAGGCATAGGCAAGACTCTGCAATCCGGCATGGTGTCCCGGAGAAAGGGTCATGTTGATACCCTTGAGACATAACGCATTGGCTACCCATCCTGCAGTAGAGTTTGCAGTGATATTCGAAAAGCAATTGATATGCGCAGCATGGTCAGGCGTTGAAAAAACGCTGTTCATGTGTTCAGATTCTGATGAAGCGTTGCAGATCCCCATGACAACACCGACACGTTCGGCATTTGCAGGCCGGACTTTCAAAGTTGCATCAGCAAGAGCATCGTGAACAGCTGCAGTTGCAATCTTGCTGAGTTTGTTCATTCCGCTCATGTCTATACGACGATCGATATCAGCATCTCTGAATTCGGGTACAAGTCCGGCTTTCTTTGAAGTAAGCGGTGCAAGCTTCAGTGACTCCACTCCGGCAATTCCGTGTGCACCAGTCTGAAGTTTTTCACCAATCTGTTCCAGGTTCAGGCCAATTGATGCAATCCCGCCGGCACCGGTAATAACCACCCGCTCATCTTTGACCTGGCGTGGTGGTAACTGGAAATCCCATTTTGTTATCACCACAGCTGCATTATTACCACCGAAAGCATAATTGGCAGATATAAACGCTTCGTAAGCTTTTTCCCGTGAGGTATTTGGAACGTAATCCAGTGTACACCCCATTCGTGGTTCCGAAAAGTTAATAGTCGGTGGAATAAATCCGGCATTCATCGCCAGTAAATTACAGGTAGCTTCAAGGATACCCGCAGTTCCCATGCAATGACCGAAAAATGATTTTGATGAAACCACCGGAATGGCGCGTTCGCCCATAAATTTACTCATGCCTTTGGATTCGGCTCTGTCGTTAGCTTCGGTACCGGTCCCATGTGCATTGATACACCCGATCTCTTCTATCGGAATACCGGAATCAGCAAGTGCAGCAGTAAGTGTCCGGAACACACCATCACCTCTGGGGTCCGGTGAGGTCGGATGATACGCATCACAGGTAGTCGCATGTCCGGCAATCTTTCCAAGACACTTTACCTGTCGCAACAGTGCCTGCTCCATCTCTTCAACCACCCAGAAACAGGATGCTTCACCAATGTTAAGCCCTATCGGATTTGAGAATGGAGCGGTTCTTTCAGTGGAAACAGCTTTGAGACCATTAAAGCCGGACATATTCGCCAGACACAATGTATCAGCGCCACCTACTATGACTGTTGTAAATCTTTTGCTCTGAATAAGTGAATGCGCAAGTCCCAGTGCCCCGGTCGTTGATGAACAGGCGGTCGTGACAATCCATGCTTCAGCTTTAATACCGAGAGCATGTGCAAGCGCCTTTCCATATCCATAATATTGAGCCTGCAGGTTCATTTTCTCATCGAAGACTCTGTTGCTCTGACCGTTTATCCACTTGTACTCCTCTTCAGCAGACAACAGTCCGCCATTACAGGTGCCAAGCACCAGCGCGACTTTATCGGCATCGATATTTCTTCCGATTTCAAGTCCGGCCTGTTTCAGAGCTTTGCGTGCACAGGTTATTGCATAATGATAATAGCGATCCTCATACAGAGCGATTTCATCTGCTGAGAGATATTCGGATGGATCAAAATTTTTGACCTCGCCACCCTTATCGGTCCGAAACTTTGATGCATCAAACCGTTTGATGGTGTCGATACCGCTTCGAGAATTTTTTAAAGAATCCAGAACCTCATCGGTGCTGTTTCCAATTGGACTGAGCACGCCGATTCCTGTAACAACAGCCTGTCCTCTGACCCCCTGACGTTCCAGTGGTTTACCCACTGAGCGTTTTCCATCTTTCCAGGTTGCAGGTTCAAGACTTGCAGCATGACTGTTTTTCTGCGCCCTGAAGAATTCATTCCAGATCTTTATGAACTGTCCGTACAGCTGATCCGGAGTCATATTGACAGGACGGGTAACCACATGAGCACCATTGTAATGCGCCCAGGTATAATCGATAATACGATTCTGCCGCGTCAGACGGTCCCAGTGCACAGAGCCCGGATAAGGTGTAAACAGGAAAAATTCTGCGGTATGAATATTTGCTTTATGATAGAGTTCAAGCACTCTGTCGGCAATCGATTCATCATCCCAGTCGCGACCGATCGCACAGGAGCCGAAGAAACGGATATCGTTATCTTCAAGTACTTTCACCAGATCACAAAGCATCTGCTGCTCTTTCTGTTCTCCGGCAAGTGCTCTTATCGAAAGTGGATCGACATTCATCGTGCAGTAGAAATTCTTGACACCCGCCTTAGCGATAAGTTTCATGAAATCCTTATCGATATTAAGCGCCATTGTTGATGCCACAAAATATTTTTTGTTAAGAGGTGTCAGTTTTTCAAACAACTCTCTGGCATATTCCAACACTTTTTTCTGCGGAAAAAACAGGGTGTCATCAGCCAGATACACATTTTCATATTTAAGCTGTGCAACCTCTTCCACTACATGATCAACCGGCCGGAACCGCATGCGTGATCCCATGTGGGCAGGTATTGCGCACATGGCGCAGTTGTAAACACATCCGCGCGTAAGCTGCACAAGATCTTCATCCCAGTCGTAACTCTTCTTACTGTAAAAAATATCACGGCGTGGGATTTTCATCTTTGAAAGATCAAAGGAACAGCCGCCTTTGTAAATACGTTTCAGTTCGCCTTTTTTGACATCCGCAAGAATGGTCAGCCAGGTTGATTCACCTTCACCGATATTGACCGAATCCACATACTTGAGACACTCTTCATACATGAATGATGGGAAAAAACCACCAATGATCGTTTTTTTACCATGCTGTTTGTACTGGGCACCAAGTTGAAGTGCTCTGGTTGCTTGCGGTGTGAAACAGTTGATTGCAATAAGATCTGCATCGATATCGAAATCAACCGGATCCCCATTATTATCATCAACCAGCACGATTTCATGCTCTTGCGGAGTCAGTGATGCCAGAATCGGAATTCCCAGTGATGGCGGAGTTGTAAAATCTCCAAGAAAATACTCAACCAGGCCAGTATCTAAATCGGTATTATTTTTTAAGAACTTTTCAAAACGCGGATAAACAAATACAATTTTCACAGAGAACGTACCACACTTAATGAAAAAGAGATACACTAACGATGAATTAAATTATTAATTTTATTCAAAATGAAATCAGTGCTGCATTTTGGATAATCAGTTAATATATATTTTTGGTATAGGCATATACTAAGATCATTTTTACACATCTGGACACCATCACAATTTTACTCAATCTTGTTTTTTTAAAGGAATTTTTGGGTAAACAGGTTTGAAATCAAATTTTTTAAGGAAATGTTATGGAGCTCAGTTGTTCGAAAAAACCTCATTTTTTTACATATATACACTTTTTAATTCCTGAAGAACTCTCGATTCCCGATTTTAAGGCTGACGAGGGCGAGATCGTACACCGGTATGAAAAAGATATAACCAACATCTACTGTGGACTTGGAACTGGAGATGCTGCAACATGGCGGGTTCGTTACTGTGCAGCAAAAGCGATCCAGAAAGCACTAGATCTGAAACGCAGCGAAGTTTCAATCGTTCTTGATCAAAAGCTCTGTTCACTTGAGGTTTCAACCGCAGTTGTTGAGGGGATCGTTCTTGGGGCCTATAAGTTCCACAAGTATAAAAGTGAGCCGGCAGAAAAAATCAAAAAGGTCGAAATAACAGGTTCGACACTCACCAGTGCCGACCTCAAAAGAATTAAAAGTATCACCGATGCAGTTTGCTATGCCCGGGATCTGGTTAATTCAAACGCGCACGAAATTACCCCCGAATACCTCGAGAAAGAAGCACGAAAACTGTCAGAAAACAAGAGTGTCACCCTTGAAGTACTGACAGAAAAAGAGTTGAAAAAAAACGGACTCAACCTTATTCATGCTGTGGGTCAGGCATCAGCAACCCCACCACGGTTAATCTTTATAGATTATAAAGGAAATACCCGTTCGAATAAAAGGATTGCACTTGTCGGAAAAGGGATTACCTTCGATTCCGGAGGGCAGAACCTCAAACCAACCGGCCACATTGAGCTCATGCGGATGGATATGGCAGGAGCCGCAGTAGTGCTTGGAGTAATGCGGGCTCTGGCAGCCATAAAAGCTCCGGTCAATGTTACCGGTGTTGTTGCTGCGGCGCATAATGCAGTCGGTTCCAACGCCTATTTTCCCGGTGATGTATACAAATCATATTCGGGTAAAACAGTAGAGATTTTGAGTACCGATGCTGAAGGGCGACTTGTACTTGCAGATGCTCTATCATATTGTATTAAAAAGTATGCGCCACAGGAAATTATTGATTTCGCAACGCTCACCGGTGGTATATTAAGCGCACTGGGTGAGATTATCGCAGGATTGTTTTCAAATAATGATACTCTTGCACAGTCACTTTTTTCATCAGGAGAAGCAACTGGCGAACGGTTGTGGCGTTTCCCGCTCTACAAAGAATATTGTGATTCTTTAAAAAGTGATATTGCAGATCTCAGAAATTTATCGAAATTCAAGAAAGGGTACGCAAGCCCCATTATCGGAGCTGCGTTTATCAAAGAATTTATCGGTGAAACATCATGGGCACATATTGATATTGCAGGAACAGCATACAATGAAGGTCAATGTAAAGGTGATCTGCCACAGTTCGGAACCGGTTTTGGCGTTCGCCTCATGATGCACTATCTATCGAAATCTATGTGAAGATGAAAAAAGTAATCATTGGTCATCGGGGACATCCCTATAAATTTCACGAGAATACGTTAAAATCCTTTAAAAGCGCCATTGATCATGGAGTAGATTATATAGAATTTGACGTACGAAGAACTGCGGATGATGTGTTAATCGCTTTTCATGACCCATCCATCAAATACCAGGGTGATGATTTGCCTATTTCAGCACTGAGTCTGGACAAACTTCATAAGATTGCATTGGAGTATTCATTCGAGGTTGCCCGCATTGATGAGGTCTTTTCAGAATGTTCTCAATTTTGCGGATTTGATATCGAACTTAAAACTGAAGGGTGTGAAAAGGATGTTCTGTCACTGATAAAAAAGTATTCCAATTTCACGAAATGCTTTTTCACATCATTTGATCAGAATGTACTAAGGACGTTAAAGTCGATAGACTCTGCAATCAAAACCGGATACCTTTTCGAAAACCCATCAGATATTGCCAGTATTGATTGTTCATGTATAGACTATCTTTGCCCGGAGCAGAAACTATATACAAATTACAGAAAGGTACTCAGATCCGAACAATTTTCAGCTAAAAAAGTGGCCGTTTGGACAGTTGATGAAGTTGCGTCGATGCAAACATTTTTTAACGATCCGGACATCTTTGCGATCATCTCCAACAGATGTGACCTTGCACTTCCGGTGTATACATTATAAAGTATGTATAATGCCGGTTCCACAACAGCAGTATTACAGCCATTAAGAAAAAAAATGGCCGTGTCAGATGTGCACAAGACAACAGACAATCCGGGAAGGGTTAAATTGGAGTATACCAATCCATCTGAAATGGCAATAAATGATCAGATACGCTATCTCTGTGACCTTCTCCACAGAGAACAGCCGCTCTTCGATAGTTGCTGCCTGATGCTCAAAACGTTAAACCAGTTTATAAATGCATCAATTGCAAACTGGTACTGGTACAATGATGCAAACAACAACTTTATTCTTTTTGCATCAAGTTCAAATAAACTCAGCAACTATGGTGAAAACCAGGTCCGCCTTAATGATTTCTTTACAGGACGAATCCTGAGAAACAATTTTGAACCTTACCAGACCTATGTTCAAAAAAACAATACCTATAAACTATTCCTTTCGCTGCCACTTCAGATCAGAGGACAACTTGCCGGTTGCCTTCTAGTGGAATCTATTAATTCATCTCCCGAATATGATTATCAGCTCTATTTTTTTAATCAACTGGTAACTACACTCAACATTGAACTTCCTGGCCTGCTGCAGATTACCAATGCATTTGAACAGGTTGGTTACTCCATTTTGGATGAGCTTTCCTACATTTTTGATCAAATTTCCAATATCAGATATCTTGCACGGCTGGTTGTCAGAAATGCTTGCCTTGTTTTTGAAGCACAAGCCAGTGTATTAAGCCTTTTCAATCCGACAATGAACTGTTTTGAAATACTCGATTCACATTCAACCATCGGTACCGATTTGCTTTCCAGAATAATCAATCTGGACAACTCAATTGCAATGAGGGCTACTATGGATCCAGAGGCTCCACTTAAAGAACAGTTTACAATTCAGGAATACAGCAGCGAAACACCTCCGGTAACCGTACTCTCAATCTGTCTGAAAAATAATCAATCCATTTTCGGGGCACTTTCAATCTATGGGAAAAAATCATTCGATATGATAGAACATAAAGATTTTTCACTGGCCGACCAGGAGCTGTTTGTCCATTTCAGCGATCTTGTTTCACAACAATTGAACAGATTTTTATTTGGCGGGACCTGATTAACTAGTTTTTTATTAAAATAAACTTTATATTTATCTAAAAAGGGTTGTATCAATCGATAAACTAAGTTAGTTTTTACTAATAGGTTTTTCTTAAACACTTTTATTCGGGAGGCAGGATGAAGATTCTAAAACCTGTAATTTTTTTCACAACACTCAGCCTGATAGTTATCGGCTGTGGTTCAAAACAACCTAATATTAAAAAAGGTGATAAACTGGTTGTGAAAGAAGAATTACCTAGAGAAACCGCAGAGACACAGTGGGAAGACAATTACACCGATGGATTCACCGCAGCTATTCCTGCAGGTACTGTTCTTGAAGTTCTATTCACTCCTAAGATGGGTGCTGCAATTGTTGAATGCATTCCGGTTGAAATTGGTGATAAAAAGGACCCGGAATCTGTAGAGGAGTTTATCGTACCGGAATCCATCAGATCGAAAGAAGGGTATAAAAATTACTCGTTTTCAATTAAAACTGCAGACATTGGCACTAAAATTACTCTAATGAAATAGGTTAAAGGAAAGGGTATCCCTTTCCATTCCTTCCAAATTTTTTGACTTACTTTAATTCTGCAACAGTGAGATAGAATTAATAGTGCTATCTTTTACGATAGGACTTATGGTACGAAGTTGTTCTTTTTAATGTAGAGCCAGATTTGATCTGCGATATCACATTTTTCAAACTATCCACTCTCATCATAGTTTTCTTTAACTCACCTTCTATTCTTCCCAGACGAGCTTCTGCAGATTCTGCAACAGTGGTAAGTGCTTCTTTTGTTACTCCGTTTCCAATTTCCTCTTGTATTAAACTCATCTTTTTATTCACCATAAAATAGAGACCTGCACCAACAGCAATGCTCATCAATACTGAACTGGCAGAAATGAATAATGCTATCAATGAGAACAGGTTACCTTTTTTATTATCATCCTGATCATCAGCAAAATCAGAAATTTCCAGTGGAATTTTAGTAGACATAGTTTCAAAGGGTATTGAGGAACGCTGAGGGACATAATACCAGTAAGTACGCCCATACTGATTTTTCTGAACGGAGACAATACCCTTTTCTAAAAGTTCATCAAGAGTAGTCTGAACATCTTTTTCATCCATTTTTAAATGAAAAGCAATATCCGGGGCCTCTACATCGAGATGAGCGTTTCTTGTTAAAAAGGTGATAATTTTATGCTGTAATTGTTCCAAATTGTACTCACAATGTTCTATTTATTTTTTTTCCAGGGAAAGGAAGTGACATCGAAATAATAAATCCTGTGTTCCCCATTGAAATCAATCAATTTTATCTCAATGACATCATAAACTTTAACTTTTTCTTTTAAAATTGTCTGTCCATACAGAGACCAGCTCTTATTTTTTTCACCATGAAGAGTAGTGATGTAGTTATACTCAGCAATGATGCCTTCGGTCTGCTTGTGAACACCAGTGATGACAACAGCATCTTCAGGATTGTCCCCTTTCCCGCCACTATATTTTACAGTTTCTACAACTGCGGTCTTATTATCACCCATTAAACTATCTGCTTGCCTTGATGCACATCCGGCAATAATAGCCACAATCATCACACTCCCACAAAGCCATCTCATTATACCCTCCATCTCTGCCATTAAAGGCATTTTTTTTATTTGATTATTCATTTCTATAATAAGGTATTTGTCACTGATGTTCTAAAAATATTTATAAACACCACCTCCCGAAAGTTTTTTATTGCCTCAAATTTCGGTATTGCATTATTCGAAACAGCTCTGTACTATTAGATAACAATGCAAACCGCAAAGTCTTAACCGTTCTGAACTGGATCAAACTTGACAGAATCAAATCTGTTAAGGAGGTTATACATGCAGGAAAAAGAAATGATTCATGATCTTGTGCTTGAATCAAAAGAACATCTGTCTTCAATAGAACCAGATCTTTTAGAACTTGAGCGCTCCGGGAATTCGGCACCGGATGAATTGATCAACAGGATATTTCGTGCGATTCATAGCATCAAAGGTGGATTTGGTTTTTTCGGCTTTGAGAAAGTCACACGCCTCTCTCATGCAATGGAAAATATCTTATCCCGAATTCGTGATCATAAACTTGAGATCAATCTGGCTGTAATAAATGCCCTTTTGGAAGGGATAGATAAATTAAGGGTACTTATTGATGACATTACAAACAGTGATGCAGTCTCAATTGAACAGGAGCTTGAAAAATTAGCTCCTTTCCGCGATGATGGCGATATAAAAAACAGTGACAGCACAACTGTAACACCATCAACGCCGCACAATTCGCTTGCAGAAAATCATCCTCTAATTACTGAAAAACAGCTTGAGGATGCCGCAAAAAATGGAAAACATGTCTATATCATCACGCTATACACCAACAACAAACAGCCGGGTGATAATTCCGATCCGACTGAAACATTCAACAAATGGGAAAAATTCGGTACTATTCTTGACATCAATACTTTTATGGACCGGAATTCAGCTCCCCCTGATGACAAAAAAAATCAGGCATCCTATTCAGTTGTCTTCTCATCAGTTCTGGAACCTGACCTTATAGGGTATGGATGTGAAGTTCCCAGTGATCAGATTTGTACAATCGACCTTTCAAAATACAAAAAAAGCATGCTTCTTTCTTCATCAAAAAACGATGAATCGTCAGCTGAAAGCAACTCAAAGTCAGAAAAAAAAGTACTCAGCAGAAGTAGTGATGACACGCTGAGAGTGAAAGTAAATCTCCTCAACAACTTAATGAACCTTGCAGGTGAACTTGTTCTTGGACGGAACCAGATCATGCAACAGTTCAACAGAAAACTTCTGGATTTATTAGATAATATTCATTCATTAGAATCGATCCACCATAGTCTTGACGTTATGGGCAAGAAGATAACAGATGTGGCAAAATCAGATTCATCAGGACTCCCCTCAGTAGTTTCGACAGAAATAGAGCGTTTTAAAAAACTGTGTGACTCTACAATGTCGATCACTCTCAAGGAAATACCGGGAATAGGAACTTCACTGCAGTCACTGGATAGTGTCACCAGTATGCTTCAGGAAAATATCATGCAAACCAGACTGCAACCGGTTAGTATGGTATTTAATAAATTTCCCCGGGTCGTACGGGATCTTGCGCATAAGTTAGGTAAGCAGATTGAACTGGAGATGTCCGGACAGGAAGTTGAACTTGACAAATCAATAATCGAAACACTTTCTGACCCGTTGAATCACCTCATTCGAAATTGTTGTGATCATGGTATTGAAACTGTCCAGGGACGAATATCATCCGGAAAGAGTCCATCCGGAACAATCGTACTGAGTGCTTACCAGGAAGGCGGAAAAGTAATCATCGCAATAGAAGACGATGGCAAAGGAATTGACACTGAAAAAGTAAGACAATATGCACTGAAACGCAATATCATTAACGAACTGGAAGCCGACGCTCTTTCTGAACATGATTTGAGAATGTTGATTATGAAGCCTGGTTTTTCGACGGCAGAATCAATCAGCGACATCTCCGGTAGAGGTGTTGGAATGGATGTTGTACGATCAAATATCGAAAAACTCGGAGGAACAATTACAATTGAATCGGAAAAGGGAAAAGGTTCAAGATTTTTCCTGACATTACCCTTAACGCTTGCAATCATACCATCACTGATTGTCTCGGCAGAAGGAATTAATTTTGCAATTCCTCAGGTTGGCGTTGAAGAACTGATCCGTATACGGGCATTTGAAATTACGAAAAAAATTGAACGCATTCAGGGTGCAGAAGTCACCCGGTTACGCGGAAAATTATTACCACTTGTCCGCTTGGCGGATATACTTAATCTTGAACCGACATTTGTCCACCCGGTAACCGGTGAACGTCTTCCGGACAAGCGTGCCCGCTGGTCCGACCGCCGAGGGAAACCTGTAGACAATGAATCTGAGGAAACCAAAGATGAACGTCGCAATGGTAAACAGGATCGTCGTGACAATATTCACAATGCAGTCAAAATAGTCATCCTGAAAACCGGGCAGCACCTGTTTGGACTTGTAGTCGACAAAGTCTTCGACAGTGAAGAGATCGTTGTTAAGCCGCTGCCAGAAGTATTGAAATCAACACAGTGTTATGCCGGTGCAACCATAATGGGGGATGGAAAAGTGGCTATGATCCTCGACCCGGGCGGTATTGCAACAAAAGCAGCTCTGAAATTTTTCAATTCAGAAAATGAGAAGAATCAGTTAATGGAGAAAATTGAAAAGCAAAAAGAGTTAAAGCAAAATCTTCTACTATTCAGCAACAGTACTGCCGAGCAGTTTGGGATTGATCTCAACGCAATCACACGGATCGAATTTATTAATCGTAACGAAATAGAAAAAATTGGTAACCGGGAGTTTATAAAACGCGACGGGCATAGCGTCTCTTTGATTCGTATTCATGATTTTCTTCCGGTCTCGAGCCCCGAAGCTATGCCGGAAGAATTTTATCTTCTATTGCCTCGAATGACCAGTAGCCACATTGGTATCATTGCCGGACAGGTCTTCGACATCATTAATGCCGATCTTAAAGTAGACAAAAAGGATATCAGGGGCACCGGGATACTCGGTTCGACAATTATCAATAACAAACTAGTGATTTTGTTGAATATCAATGAACTTGTCACTGAAGCCGGGAATAGATTCGAGGTGACTTATGAATAGATCATTTATTACCATTAAAATCGGTGAATACTTTTTCGGGATTGACTTGAAACATGTACGTGAAGTTAACCGGTTTCTTGATATTACACCAGTAGCTCTGGCTCCGGAATTTGTCGCGGGTCTCATGAATCTTCGGGGCCAGATTGTTACAGTTATTGATCCAGGTATTAAGCTGAATCTGGAGAAAAGAAAGGTTAGCAAAACTTCCCGGTGTGTTATTCTTAAAACTGCAACTGAAGATGCAACAATTTCATTGAAAGATATACTTGGAATACTGGTCGATTCTATTGGAGATATTTTCACTGTCAATAATTCGGAAATTGAACCATCACCCCCAAATATTGGAGAAATCGATGAAGAGTTAATTTCCGGCATTGTGAAACTGGAGAATGAGTTGTTAATTATTCTTAAACTGGAAGCATTGCTGCAGGCTGCATAGTTCAGGCAGACTGAATAATCAGGTATTCAAAATGACGCTAAAAGCTTTTATTGTTGATGATACAGTAGTATACCGTAAAGTTTTGACAGATGCTATTTCGTCATTTTCAAACATTACTGTTTCCGGCACAGCACCAAGTGGTGAGATTGCTCTGAAAAAAATTGCGATAGATAAACCAGATATCGTATTTCTTGATGTGCATATGCCAGGAATGAATGGTATTGAAACACTTAAGCATATAAAAGCAACATACCCGGAGATAGCTGTTGTTATGGTCAGTAGCATCAGTTCCCGCAGTACCGGTGATACCATCGAAGCATTGCAACTGGGAGCTATTGATTTTATCAGAAAACCGGATGGTAATGACATGCGTAAAAATACGGAACAACTTCACAATGATATAAATTCAGTCCTGCGATTCTTTGAATTAAAGATGCGAACAAGAGGGATTCATACTGTCTCTGCAAATAACAATACGGAAAATACTACTCATAAGAGCGATACAAACGTATACGCTGCAACTGGTAACAACACTCATCCCATAGCCAATTCTGCCAAACCTCCTCAGACGTTCAGTATCGTTGCAATTGGTGTTTCAACCGGTGGTCCTGAGGCACTCAGCAGGTTGATTCCTAAAATCCCTGAGGATTTTCCTGTCCCAATCGTCATGGTCCAGCATATGCCACCACTGTTTACCAAATCACTGGCTGACAGTTTGACAAGAAGATCTAAAGTGAAAGTCATTGAGGCTGCTGAAAATATGACTCTTAATAAAGGTACCGTGTACATTGCTCCCGGAGGGAATCATCTGGTAGTTCGAAATGTCAACGGTGTCATGGTTACCGGTATAAATGATGAACCACCCGAAAATAGTTGTCGTCCCTCTGTCGATGTGCTCTTCAGGTCTGTTGCTGCACATTATGGTGATAATGGTGTACTCGCCGTCATACTTACCGGTATGGGAAACGATGGCCTTAACGGGATCAGAGCTTTAAAAAGAAAAAAGTGCATGTGTGTGACACAATCAGAGCAATCATGTGTTGTTTACGGAATGCCGAGAGCTATTGATGAAGCCGGACTTTCCGATAAATCGCTGTCGATAGATCTAATTGCAGAAGAGATTATTTCTCTTGTGCATAGTAAATCACCTACTCCTGAAATCGCAGTATAAGGTTGTAATTATGAATATTCTATGTGTTGATGACGATCCTGTATACCTTCTTGTGCTACGGACAACACTGGTCAGGTTCAATAAAATCGATACGATCAGATTCACTGATACCGGTGAAAAAGCACTGGAAATCATCTCAAATGAAAAAATTGACTGCTTACTGACAGATCTTAATCTTCCTGGCATTTCTGGTCTTGATCTCTTAAAAAAACTGCGTGAAGTTAATGAACAATCTGAAATACTTGTCATTTCCGGCCTGGCGACACTTAATCAGGCTATTGATGCAATGAAATTAGGTGCATGTGATTTTCTTTTGAAGCCGTTAAATCCAACCCTTATTTGCGAAAAAATCAACACTATCAGAGATAATCTTGAGAAACTTAAATCAGACACACCAGTAAATGTATCGCAGGATATCTCAAAACAGGAGCATCAAAATACGGTGTTGAAAGAAGCCTTAACTGACATACTAAAAATCATTGATGCTGACCAGATAGAACCGAATGAAAAAATCAAAACCGTTCGTTCAATACTTTCCAGGACCCTTCTTGTAAATGACTAATAAAATTGAGACCCGGGAATTTGAGCTTCTCAGAGACTATATCGAGAAGCATTGTGGCATTCACCTGGATGAAAGTAAGGCATACCTTATCGAAAACCGCCTGCTTACCATGATGATTGAAAACGGTTGCCGGAACTACTCGGAGTTTTACACAAAAGCACTCAATGATCATACACATACATTGCGGGATAAGATTATTGATGCCATGACCACTAATGAGACATTGTGGTTCAGGGATGCATCACCCTACAAAATACTTCAGTTTGAATTATTGCCTTCGTTTTTGAAAGAGAGCATTTCCGGAACAAAAAAGGCAATCAGGATCTGGTCGGCTGCTTGTTCAACAGGCCAGGAGCCTTATTCAATAGCAATGGTTATCAATGAATTTTCCCGAACCAATCCAACTTTTCATCCGTCAAAAATAGAAATCATTGCGACGGATATTTCTCCAACGGTACTTTTTCTTGCCAAAGCCGCCCGTTATGATACATTAGCAATTTCCCGTGGACTTCCAGATGATTTCCGTAACCGCTATTTTGAACAAAATGGCAAAGTGTGGGTACTTAAAGATACAATAAAAAACATGGTCACATTCAAAAAACTCAACCTGCAGGAAGACTTCACAAACCTTGGACATTTCGATATTGTCTTTATCAGAAACGTACTCATCTACTTTTCGGATGAATTCAAGAAGGATTTACTCAACAGAATAGCATCACGACTGAGACCTGATGGATTTCTTATTGTTGGTGCATCAGAATCGGTTTCCAATTACAGTAATATATTTTCTATGTTGACGCACGAACGTGCACTTTATTACAAGGTTAGGTAACAATATGAACATTCTTACCGTTGATGATTCAGCTACAGTACGCGAATTACTTAAAGGTGCTGTTGAAGTATTAGGATACGGAAGCTTTGAAGCTTCTGATGGGCAGGAAGCATTGGAAATTCTTCGTTCAAATAAGGATTCGGTTTGTCTGATTTTACTTGACTGGAACATGCCAATTATGAGTGGGATAGAATTTCTTAAGATAATCAAATCGGACCCTGATCTGGCTGCAACTCCAGTCACCATGGTTACATCAGAAAACGAAAAATCGAAAATTATTGAAGCCATAACTAACGGTGCAAAAAATTATATCATCAAACCATTTACACAGGAAGAGATTATGTCTAAAATCCTTGAAAGTCTTGGTATGGCATAAAACTGGGCAATTTTCAGAAATATGTAACAATCTTCACCAGAGTATTCTCTCAATTCAAATTTTTGCACTCCATAAACGGGTACAAAATTTGATAATTTCTTCATTTCTTTAAGTATTGATAGAAATAATTATGCTTGAATAACAGACAGGCATGACATAGTTTTATTTTCCTCTTCGTCCTTAAAACCGTTATAATTTTATGAAAGAAGAAACATGTCACAACAACAAGATCTAAAAAATATCGGCGCTCAGGTATATCGCCGTATAGGCTTCCTGCTCATCATAATCGGATCTGCCTATGGAGTTGATTCATATTTTGACATACATATAATTAATCGACTTTGGCCGTTGCTGATCACTATTCTGGGGATTGGCTTTCTCGGTATATTTATTAAACGTGGAAAACGTGAGGCCGCATATCTTGGTACAGGTGTCTATCTGACTGGTTTCAGTGCACTCGCACTATTCTGTAATTTTTCATCATGGGGAAATCTGGCCACTTACTGGCCTATTTTTATTCTGTTTTTAGGAGTTTCTTTTATTGGGCCCTTTCTTTTTGACAAATCAAAGCGTCTGGGGCTGCTTATCGGGTTGCTGCTTTCTTCTGTGGCAGTTGTGTTTTATTTTATTTTTTCTATCAGTAGCACACTCTGGTGGACAAGCTTTATTTTCACCGGACTTTCAGTCCTGATTGCAGAGCGTGCAAAGTGATTAAAAAAAAGATCATCTTTATTGAACCCTCAGGTAGCGAAACGAATGTTTTTGAAAATTTCATGTGCCTTCCTCTTACCGGGTCACTTTACCTGGGAACCATTCTTCACAACCTTGGCCATAAAGTCAGAATCTACCACGAAGGGATCCTTAAAAAGCCATTTGACCCATTTACAAACGAAGCTGACATCTATTGTATTTCCTCTTTGACAGTCAATGCCAACCGTGCGAAACTGCTTGCCGGAAGTATCAGGCATATTTACCCTAACGCTAAAATTATCGTAGGTGGAATTCATGCCGCACTGGTACCTTCTGATTTTGTTGAAATCGCCGATCATGTCGTTTCAGGTGAAGCAGAAGGCATTATAGCAGATCTTATTGATGGTAAATTTACCGAAAAATTTGTTAAAGGATCGCCGGTCGAGGATCTCAACACACTGCCATTCATACATTACAGCCTGCTTGAAGGCTATCAGAAAATATCCATTATCCCGATTATGACATCACGGGGTTGTCCCTTTGATTGTAATTTCTGTACGGTTACAAAAGTATTTGGCAAACGGTTCAGAATGCAGTCCGCAGAACGCGTTGTTGCAGAAGTTAAGAATGCGCTCTCTTTTTTTAAAACGCGAACTATTTTTTTCTATGATGATAACTTTACCGCAAACCGTGAACGAATCACCAGAATCTGTTCAATGTTTTCAGATGAAAAGCTGGATATTGTCTGGACTGCGCAAGTTCGTTCTGATATTGCCCGTGATCCCGAACTTCTCCACCTGATGTACACTGCCGGTGCCCGACTATTCTATATAGGATTTGAATCAATTAACGATGCAACTCTTAAAGCATTTCATAAATCGCAAACACGGGCAGACATCGAAAAAGCAATCTCAACAATTCATAATGTCGGTATAACTATTCACGGTATGTTTATTTTTGGTGAAGACAACGATACGGTCAACTCACTTCGTGATACAGTCAATTTTGCCATTCAACAAAACATCGATACCGTGCAATTTATGATACTGACACCGTTTCCTGGTACACAATTGTACGAAAAAATGAATTTGGAGCGAAGGATATTTCATACGAACTGGGATTACTTCAACGGCATGTATGCTGTATATCAGCCAAAAACCATGAGTGCATCACAACTGCAAAGTGAAGCACTTGCTGCGTACAAAAAATTTTACTCACTCAGAAGAATCTCATTTGCATTTCTCAACCTTACATTTCACCTGCTTTTAGATGCCATGACATGGGAATTCAGGCGGGCAATGCAATATGGTTTTGGAATGATGCTACTTAAGGCTGGTGCAAATTTCCTGGTAAAAAAATATGCGGCGACGTTTGATACCTATTCGGGTTTTCTTTCTTCCCGGCAAGTATCACACCTGACAACCGGGGCACCACCACGTTCCGAAAATAGTGTCAGTCAGGTTTGAAACCGCCGTTCAGGCAGGATAAAAGAAGGCTGCTGATTTATATAACCGGCAGCCTTCTTATTAAATGTAAAATCAACAGCTTATAACGCGTCAGAACCGCGCTCTCTTGTTCTGATCCGCATTACCTCTTCCATTGGAAGCATGAAAATTTTTCCATCACCAATCTTTCCTTCAGTACCAGTTCTTGCTGCGTTGGCGATAGCCTCGATTGTTGATTCTGCAAACTGGTCATCAACTGCAATTTCAAGTTTAACTTTATTAACAAAGTTTATTTTATATTCATGCCCCCGATACACTTCGGTGTGCCCCTTCTGACGACCGAATCCCTGGACATCAGATACCGTTAAACGAAAAACTTCAATTTTGCTCAGAGCCTCTTTGACAACCTCTAGTTTTGACGGTTGAATTATTGCGACGATATATTTCATTGTGAACTCCTTTATCACGATCTGACATTATTAAAATTGTTTTTACAAGCAAACAATAATTATTTCCAGAAATTTAAAAGATAAAGTTTATATATTGTATGCTTTTTCTCCATGTTCACATTTATCCATTCCGACATACTCTTCATCCGCATTTACTCTCAACCCAACGGTATATTTGATAATCATAAAGATGATCCAGGTTACAATTGCAACATATACAATTGATACTGCGGTTGCGATCAACTGAATTGTGAACTGATGAGGATTCCCATATAATAGACCGGTACCAAGCTTATTTATTGATGGATCTGCAAAGATTCCTGTGAGCAGTGCTCCAAGAATACCGCCGATACCATGAATACCGAACGCATCAAGCGTATCGTCATAACCGAGTTTCGATTTTACATATGCAACCATCACAAAGGTTATTATACCAGCAAGAATTCCAATGATCAATGCTCCACCTATATTAACAAATCCAGCTGCAGGTGTGATTGTAACAAGACCGGCAACAGCTCCTGAGCACAGCCCCAGAACAGTGGGTTTTTTCGAATGAATCCACTCAGTAATCATCCACGCAAGTGCAGCTGCAGCACTCGCTGTGTTGGTGTTCAGAAATGCAGCACCAGCTAGTCCATCAGCAGCAAGCGCAGATCCTGCATTAAACCCAAACCATCCAAACCAGAGTAAACCGGTGCCAGTTACCGTTGAAACAAGGTTATTAGGCATCAAATCTGTGTTGTGCCTCTTTCCCATAACCAACGCACCAATAAGCGCTGCAATACCTGCATTAATATGGACAACCGTTCCACCAGCAAAATCAAGGGCTCCCATTTTTGCCATGAAACCGCCACCCCATACCCAGTGTGCAAGCGGAATATAAGCAAGAACAAACCAGAGTACGGTAAAAAGTATCCAGGCAGAGAACTTCATTCTTTCTACATAAGCTCCACCAGCCAGCGCAACAGTAATTGCTGCAAAGGTCAGCTGAAACATGATAAAGACAAATTCAGGAATGGTCCCGATTACACTGCTGGTTGTGACACCACTCAAAAGCAGCTTTTTTGCATCACCAATTATCCCGCCTATATCTCCATTAAAGGAAAAACTGTAACCAAACATTATCCATAGAATACTCACAATTGCAAGGGTAACGAATGACATTGCCATGACATTCAAAGTATCCTTTTTCTTAACCAATCCACCATAAAAAAGCGCAAGTCCGGGCAAAGTCATTAAAAGAACCAGGGCAGACGAAATCAGAAGCCATGCAGTATCTCCTTTGTCAACCGCAACGGTGGTATCCTGAGAAAAGACAGCACAAGCAGAAAGTGGGACGAGTAATGCCCCCCTGCGGAAAAACCTGACCATGAAAAACCTCCATCAAATGTAATTTAACGATATATCCTGGAAAGAGGATATAATCTATTGTGAGAATTGAAATTGACATATTATTTGCCGGTGTCATCTCAAGCAATTAAAATGCCAGTCAACATTCTACACAAATGAACTATATCTTTAAGAATGATACGCAAAAGTATTTTTCCATTTAGAACATAATTGTTCCACAATCAACCATTAAGTACAAATTTGTGCCATAAATTGATATACCTCGCCAAAAACATGTTTATTCGTGTTCTGTTGCCTTAATTTCCACCTCATTTCGTTGATTTTTCAACTATTTTGTTGCGATTAGGCAGATGTTTTGATACAGGCATTTTTGAAAATTATTGGCTCACCCTTTGCATATATCTCGAAAAACGGTTGATTTGACATTATATCACTCTTATTAAAAGTCGAGCCAATGATACAAACAATCCAATCTAATCTAAGTTTCAATGGACTTTCGGTCCTTTATCAGATTGCAAGAATACTAAGTACAGGCGGCCCACTGAATATTGTCATGGAAGAGATATTGAACGTACTTGAAAATAAAGCAGGTATGAAACGGGGTATGATATCAATACTTAATGCAGAAGAAACTGAACTGGCCATTGATATCGCATTTGGTGTTCCCGAATACCTTCGACAGCGAGGACGGTATCGTCTTGGTGAAGGCATTACCGGAAAAGTTGCACAAACAGGTCGCGCAATCGCTATCCCGAAACTCCGGAATGAACCGACATTTCTTGACAAGACTGGCATTCGTAAAGATGTGCAGCTCAATGATCTTGCATTTCTGTGCGTCCCGATAAAAATAAACCGTTCTATTATAGGGGTTCTTTCTGTTGATCAGGTCATTCTGGACCAGAGTAATACACTCGAAAGTGAACTTAATTTTCTCGAAGCGATAGCAAATCTGATTGCTCAAACTGTAAATCAGAGACGACAGGAAGCAGAACGGATACAATTACTTGAACAGGAAAACTGGGAACTGCGCCAGATTCTTGAGAATCGCGGACGCCCCGATGAGATGTTAGGGAACAGTAGTTCGATGCGTGAAGTATATCGCTATATTGCACAAGTCGCCCCATCCTCAACAACAGTTCTGATACGTGGAGAAACCGGCACCGGCAAGGAGCTTGTCGCACGGGCAATACATAAAAAAAGCAGGGTCGGCGATGGGCCCTTTATCGCAGTCAATTGTGCAGCTCTTCCCGAAAACCTTTTAGAAAGTGAGCTTTTCGGCCACGAAAAGGGCTCCTTTACGGGAGCATTTTCAACCCGCATTGGTAAATTTGAAGCGGCCCACAACGGAACACTGTTTTTAGATGAAATTGGGGAGTTGACACCAAGTGCTCAGGGGAGACTTCTTCGCGCAATACAGGAGCGGGAATTTCAACGTATCGGAGGAATGAATCCGATTCGGGTAAATGTACGCCTGATTACGGCTACCAATCGAGATCTCGAAAAAGATGTCCAGGAGGAGCTTTTCAGAGAAGACCTCTATTACCGATTGAATGTTTTTACTATTGCTCTGCCACCACTTCGGGAACGCGGAGCAGACATACTTCTCCTGTCAGACCATTTCATTAAGAAATATTCAAAACTTCACCATAAAACAGTCGACAGGATATCTACACCTGCAATCGAGATGCTTTCAAGTTACCGCTGGCCAGGAAATGTCAGAGAACTGGAAAATGTTATCGAACGTTCAGTTCTGGTGTGCGAATCCAATGTCATTGATGGCCATGACCTCCCACAAACACTCCAGCAGCTTCAGATTAATAAAACCGGAGGACCTGTAAAAGGCACCTTCGAAAATCTTGTAGCTGCATACGAGAAAGAAATTATCATTGACGCACTTAAAGACTGTAACGGAAATCAAACTGATGCAGCCGATCTGTTGAAAACTACAAAGAGAATTATCCAATATAAAATCACTAAGTATGATATCGACTTCAAAAAGTATAAAAAAACGCGTAATTCAGAATCATAAATATTTTTTATATTGTACGATCGGATGTTATATTTTAAAATAATGGGAGTGAAAAACAGATCGGTATTTAAGATTTTTACCAGTATGAAAAAAATGCTACTCGGAGTACTCATAGTTCTGACCGTGTCGAATGTGGTCAAGTTTGAGCTCTATATACTCCTCAACCCATCCTTTCTCATAGAGAAAATATCTGGAAACACTCTTCTCTCAGCAATAGATTACAGATTAACCGTATGTAAATCCAAAGGCTTAAACCCTCTTAAAGAAATCAACAAAATCCTATATTCAATAAATTTTTGTCCGGTTTGCGATAACGTACCCGGATCGAATAATGATTACCAGACTATTACCTGCTTTTTACCTTTAGAACCTAACCCTGATTCTGGTCAGATGAACATTCATCTTCGCATCTAAAATCCTAACCCTATACTACTTTATAAAATGCGCAGTGCTTTTAGCATGCGTTAACATCTTTTATATGACTCAAACGGGGGATTTATGCGTTTTGTCCTATTATCAATATTATCATTATTATTTTCTACTACAATCTATTCTCAACAAAAGCCATCTGACACTGTAAAAACAGCTCCGGTTAAAACTGCTGTGAAAGCAGCACCTGTGAAAAATGACTCTGTGAAGACACAACCAACCAAAGCGGTGGTTAAAGCAGCTCCGGTTAAAAAAGATACCGCTAAAACTCAACCCGCTAAAAATAATGCCAAAGCAGCACCGGCGAAAACTGACTCGGTAAAGGCTCAACCGGCTAAAACGGAGGTTAAAGCAGCTCCGGTTAAAAAAGATACCGCTA
>JBNKZD010000153.1:0-17360 GCA_050301235.1 Chitinispirillaceae bacterium
GCAAGTATGGGCTGACCGGTAGCGTGAACCCGCAGGATTTCATCAATGATTACAGCAAACTTCTCTTCACGGGTTTTAAAAAGAAAGTCATTCGAATCTTTACGTATGCATGGCCGGTGTGGAGGTATGACCGTGATATGAAGATTGAAGAAAACCCTGAGTTCCTCTTCAGCAGCCTGCGCTGTCGCAGACATTCCGCACAAGCGGGGATATTGCTGAAGAAAGTGTTGCAATGTAAGAGTATTGAGAATTTTGCCTTTATTTCCAACCGGGCATCTTTCTTTAATCTCAACAGCTTCGTGTAAACCATCAGGCCATTTTCTCCTGTCTGCAACTCTTCCGGTACACTCGTCAACCATTTCGATTGTGTCGTTTTTGACAATATAATCTCTGTTAATCTGGAGAAGGTAATGAGCATGAAGAGCGTAATGGACTCTGGACAGAAGGTCGAGATTGTGTTCATCATACAGATTACCGCATTCAAATTCAAGTTCGAGTTTTTGTATACCGTTTTCGGTAAGCATGACATTTCTTTTGTAGTCGTCAAACTCAAAATCAACAGTCTCTTTCAACTCTGACACACAATCAGATACTTTTCTGGAATTGGCGATGGTATTGGTGGTTGCACCAGCGATCACAAGTGGTGTTCTGGCTTCATCAATAAGAATGGAATCAGCTTCATCGATGATCGCATAATGCAAAGGACGATGGACAATATCATCACGGTTATAGCACATGCTGTCTCGAAGGAAGTCAAAGCCACTTTCCTTTGCTGTCAGATAGGTTATATCCGCGAGGTACGCCCTTTTCCGTGCATTACTGGACATACCCTGATTAATATAATCAACACTCAGCCCAAGAAACTGAAAGACTGGCCCCATCCACTGAGCATCTCTTCGGGCGAGATAATCATTAAAGGTGAGAATGTGGACACCTTTTCCAGTGAGCGCGTTTACATATGCCGGGAAGACTGCTGTAAGAGTTTTTCCTTCACCGGTCTGCATCTCTGCCAGGCGGTTTTTAAAAAGTACAATACCGCCGATTACCTGTTCATCAAAGGGTTCGATATGAAGCACCCTGTGAAATGTTTCTCTGACAAGCGCAAATGCCTCAATGTTGATACTTTCAAGTGTTACCGCATTCATTACACGTTTTTTCAAGTACAGGGAAACTTCCTGAAGTTCGTTGCCGGTCATTAGTTTGTAAGATTCTCTTTTGTTGTTAATTTTTTCCAATATAGATTTGTAAGCTGTGAGGTCCGACTCGATCGTGACACCATTCAATTGTTTGTGAAGTTTCTTAATATCATTCCATTTATTATTAAACATTGTTCCATTCCTTTTTATTTTACAAAAATCGCTGTTGAGAACGAAACTTTCAGACATGTGAAATACATATGCTGATTCTACAGAGGCTGTCACTTGTGCAGAATGTTAAGTTTCGAAAATGTTATTAACGTCTGTGAGTTTAAATAAGGAATGATTGGTCTGGGTCGCAATCGCTCAATGATTGGTGTTGGATAAACCGGATATGTACTGAGACCCGGAAGCATGTTTGTTGAATACTGTTAAGAAACAGAATTGCAGTATCAAAATATAAAGGTAATGGTAACCATTTGGAATTGGTTACTCTAGCAAAAGTAGCTGTTGTGCTTGATTGCTGGTGATGAGCGGAGGTGGTCGTTTCCTGAAAAATGGGAGTAAAATCTAAGCTGAAGAAGTAGTCTGAAGTTTTGGTGATTACATATTCGATGTAGTGACCTTGAAGATAATTGTTTGGGTTGAAACTGTTAGTGTATAATGGTTGAACAGTGTTAGTTGAAAAGAAAAGAGCTAAAAATACGATTAACGGGTGGAGGCGTAGTGAGGATGTTGCAGTTTTCATGTTCATTGTTCAACCTGAATACTCGTTGTGATAGAATGTAAATTACCCGGTAATGGTTACAATGTTTCCTGAAATAGTAGCCGAATATTTCGGCTGGTTCGAAGCCGGGCCTTCTATTACATTTCCTGATGAATTGAAGAGTGAACCATGACAGGGACACATTGTAACAGCCCCTTCAGGTAGATTAATTTTACATCCGGCATGAGAACATTTTGAGGAGTATGCTTTCAGTTCATTCTGCCCGGTTCGGGTGACAATTGCAGGGAAATCAGAATCATTCATTACACAATACGCTGTTCCGCCGATTGTTGCAAGTGCAGCATATTCGGATGCAGTAATATCAAATGTATAGGTTCCAGTTTCTGAGTTGCTTGTTGGTTGCAGGCAGTTAACAATTCCGGCTGTTGCAGCTGCGATAGTCACTGTTGTAACTGATCCTTTAATAAGAAAATCTCTGCGTGAACATTCATTACAATTCATACAATTACTCCTTAATTAAAATCTATCAATCTGGTAATAATAAAACCGATTCTTGGTTCATAATCTTCTGCACCTCGGAATTTCTTCTGCCAGGTCACACCGTTTGAGTTGCTAACAAATAAAAAGAACTGGTGATGATAGGTCTTATAAACGAACCCTGTTGAATACACCGGAAGCGGAATAAATGACCGGGTCGGTTTGGCTGTGACAATAGGTGTATAGTCAATAGAAAAATCAAGCGGATCAATGATCTTGACCGTAAGACCAATTCCAGCTGCCATCTTGGTAGTTTCACCATCCCAGGCAATGTTGGCTACAGGAGAAAAGCGGGAGAATACCATTGGCATGGACACCGCTCCAAGAATAAAATATGAACCGGAACGCTTTGTCGAGCCATAATTAAAATACCCGATCTCACCGCTTGCTGCTAAAAGGTTGGGGATGAACTGGTGACTGTATCCTGCGTAAATCGAGAATTCACGATCTGAAAAGTAGTACTTACCATCAAGAAAGAAACCTTTCCAGATAGTCGCTTTCGCGCTTACTGCAGCTTTCACTCCGCTGCCCAGCCCAAAAAGTTTTGTCTGCACAGGAGTGTCAACAATTGAACTGTAGAACCTATGTTCAAAATTAAACACAATGGATGGTGCTGGTTGTATAGACGGCATGTGTAATCCGATTGTACTGGACTCAAAAGCGGATGCAACACTCACAGTACTAATAACAAAAGCGATTAAAAAGAATAACAAACGTTTATTATGTAAAGGCTGCCGGAGATGTTTTGCATGTTTTTTCACTATTCCCACTGCCCAGGTTTAATAAAGCTGGATACCAAATGTCAGTTCTTGTGATGTACTGGTTACTACCTTTAAAACAATGGTACCAGGATGTTGAAATGTAAGAGGTATAGTAAATGTGTTTGCGGGGATGCTGGTTTTTGGAACAAGTTGCTGACCCAATGTCGTAAAAACCGAGTAAGTTAATGGTTTACTATTCCGTTCTTTCCAGTTGACGGTGATGGCTCTCTCCTTTTTCCGAATCTCAATACCATTATGTGGGTAGGTGTGTGGTTCGGTAAGTTTAACTTCAACAGAGAATCTATCGATATAGATAAAATTACCAGAAAGAATGGCGCTGTATTTTGTCAGATCTTTAGTCGCAGGACCGGATACAACTTTTCCTGATGTATCGAATCGTGAATTGTGGCATGGGCATACGGCTACCCCATTTGAAGGAAGGTTTACCTGGCAGCCCTGGTGAGTGCATTTCGAAGAAAATGCAGAGATCTCAGTGTTGGAAAGGCGGAGAACAATCAGTTTATCGTTATTAGCAGGAACTGTTGCATAGACAGATTTCCCCACAGCATTTAAAGTAGTGTAGGCCGCTTGATTAAGATCGAGGGTCAAATCATGAGGTGCTGCAGCTACTGCATCAGAATGCTTAACCGCATTCCAGAATACGATTGCGAGGGATGCTTTGACAGTTTCTGTTAAAAAGGTCCTTCTACATGATTGTGTCGTTCTCATATCGGTGCCTCCTTTAACGCTATATATATGTAATATATGTTGAGGAAATTAGATTACGAAATAAGCATAAGGATTTTTAAAACCTTAACTATTATATTAGGACTGTGGTATATTACTTATTTTAGATTTTAGAGTATCTTTGAAATTTAAGCGTTTAAAAAATAAAATGTTGTTTCAATCTGAATAACGTTAAAATAAAAGATGAAGTATTTGCGGGGGTACCAATGCGGAAAGTGTTGTTCGCGATCATTTGGACAGGCTCTCTGTTGCTTGATGGTGCAATGTAGCGGAATAGAAACGCTAAGCGGTTTTAATAGGAAATTAGTCAGGTAAAAGCTAATTTTAATTTGAAATCCGTATCCCCGGAAGTGCCAGATATTTTTTATTCCGAATGGTAAGAGAATTTACCATTGAAGAGAAATCCTCAACAGATTTCGGATAGTACACTGATGATTCTGCTTCATAGCAAAGCACAGCGATCTGAGAACGGAATGGAATGCAGTACATGATCCCGGACATGGTTAGTGAATTGGGAGCTGTATACTGGTAGGCGGATCGTGCTACCGGAAAGCTGTCAAGTCTGATGATAGTATTGTCCATAACTGAAAGATTGAATACTTCTCCTTTGGCACAATATTCACCAATAATAATTCCAGGGATCTGATGTAATAGAATATCTGGTGGAATAGTATGGCCATTAGACAAACTGTCGTCCCATTTAACCTGGTAAAGAGCTATTGATTCCAGTGTAACCCCGTTTTTGGTGAAAAGGGCATTTTTGTGAATCTGTTTTGTATACCATTTGTCCGGGGATTTGTAGGTTAATGAATGAAACTGGGTTTTAATAAGCCCCCCACTTGAATATGACCAGGGAGTAATACAACCGGTTCCGAAAAATAATGCTGAAATGGTAACTATATATATGGCAAATTTATTCACTTATTGACTCCAAATAAAAAAGGACAAGCGTTGAATCAGTGGCTTTGGGGCTATGAATAAGGTATTGCGAAAGATAGGTCCGGGCGCTGTCATATTGCTTGTTTTTTAAATATAACCAGCCAAGGTCACGAAGCCCAATGGTAAAGGATGGATCCAGTTTAAGTGCTGTGGTTAATTCGGTTTGAGCAACTTTAAAACTATCAACCGGATAAAAACGTTCCATAAGGCTTCCTCTCAGGTAATGCCAGTCCGGTATATTTTCGTTCTTTCGGATTTTACTTTTTGTCATAGCATAAAGCTCATTGACACAGTTCGATTCCCGTAATAAATCTATAATTTTATATTGATACCCTCTGATTGCAGCCTGGTATGAGCTGTCTCCTACAATCCCGGCAGTCGTGTCGAAGTTGATTGTTTTCAAACGATTTTTTGCGGTCGTATAACGTTCAGAAAGTTGAGGGTGTGTAGCGTTTGTGGAATCATAATTTTTTTCTCTGTATTTAAGCCAGACATACATCGTATGAAGAAGGTTTTTTCCAGTCCAGGCATTGAACTTTCTGGATATCAGTATTGAAAGTGCAACACTGTCAGCAGCCCTTTCCTGCGCTATCGAAAATCCACTGAGTGCAGTTCTGAGATTGAAGGATGTGTTTTCGTTAGAAAAAAGAGTTTGAGCAGTTCTCTTATGAAGTTCATACCTGAAGAGACGGTGATGATCAAGGTTAACATGTGAAATTTCATGTGCAATGAGCATTGCGAGCTGAGCATCGTTATCGATGAGGCCAAAAATACCAAGACTCATGTAGATGGTTCCATCAGAAAGTGAAAACGCATTGATTTCAGAGCTGTTGATAATTTTTATACGGTAGGGTGAGACTGTACCTGGTAATGATCCGGTAATCTGTGCAGTAATTGCAGCAATGTGGTGTTCAAGTTCAGGTGCCTGCAAAATTATATCAGCAGCTTCAATCGCTTCATGTACGTAAGCATCAACTGCAGCCCGGTCCTGACGAAGTATTTCAACTTCTTTCAGCCAGCAGTTTCCGAAGGTAAAAAATGTTAACAGCAGTAACAATGATTTATGCAAGGGTAAGTTAGAGAGAATATTTGAAATCATTATTCAGTACCTTCATTGCGCAATTGGTGTAGAAGGGTTGTGAAGAACTGTTCAACATCTTTCCGTTCAGTCATTTCTATATTTTCCTCTTTTCTGTATCGGTAATACCATATGATATTACCTTTTCTGTCAACTAGAGCACAGGATGCAGCGATCTGGTCGTCTGAACTGCTGTTCCTGCGCCTTTTTAACGTTGCGCAATCATCAAAACCATCGATAAAAAGGATTGCGTCTGTGGATGGGTAGATAAGGGAATCGGGGATTGGTGGAAGTGTGTAGGAAAACGTTCTGACAGCTTCTGGAAAAGGAGAATCACCGTAGACATTTTTAAGGATCTGATAATTAACAGCTGAGTAAAAATGACGAAGAGGGTTCCAGCACTTCTCAAGATAGGAGTTCTCCGGAAGTGTTGTTACAGTAAACGAGTGATTGGTCAGGATTTTACTCACTTTTTCTGTAATCAGTTTCCGGGAACGTGTAGTCATATCATAATTGTATTCTCGTATGCCGCCACTTGTAAGATAGTAGCAGTTAAATTTTACGGGAAGAATCAGGATCTCTTTTATGGCACTTAGCTTTTTTTTGAAATAGATGGGGGAGTCGAATTGTTGGGCGTGTGAGGGTGAGAATAAGGAACAAACTAATGAAAAAATAAAGAGTACATAGAGGTGCAATTTGTCACATAAACAAAAACAGTGTATTTGAGAGTTGAATAATGTGGAGGGGTTAATAGCATTATGGTCATTTTTGGTAAAGAAGTAATGAGTTGATATTCTTTTTAAGAGTTGCTGGATGTGTATTAATAAAAATTGAACCATCTTTTACTCCAATTAATATTCGGCAGAAATCGTATCAGAAGGAACACTTTCTCCGTGGATATTAGCAGTGGTGATATAGTACCAGAGTTTTCCTGGTGACTTAATAGCCGTTTTGTCTGTCCACTTTAAGGTTTTTAACCCAGAACTTGCATTTATTGAAGCAATCCACTCATAAGAGCTATTAAATGTGTTGGACTTATAGACTTTGTACTCTGAATAACCAACAGATGTTGGAGCTGGATTCCAATTAATTATGATATTCCCGTTTTCAGTGGTGATAGAAGGTTTTTGTGGTGGATAAGGATTAGATGTTGGTAAGCGGAAGCCACGACCAGTTCCTGATGAAAATCCTGTCTCTCCAATAGGTTTCTTTGCAGTTATTTTATAATAATAAATTGAATCAGAGTTTACATTGTCGGTATACGTTGTTGAAGTGACCTCCGCGATACGAGTACTATATTGATTAAATGAATCAATAGGTGAACGATAAACTCTATATCCGATTACTTCACTTATAGTGGCCCAGGAGATATTAATACTGTTTGTTTGGGTCCCTTCAGAAGCTTTTACTGGTACATTAAGATTCGTATAAGATTGTGATATTGCTTCACTGAGATCTGATTCTACACCATTAAATGCTGAAATTTTATAATAGTAGTTGATCTTCCCATGGGCATCCGAGTAACCATTACTACTGATGCTATCAATTTTAACATATGGGCTGTCAGGGTATTCTGTTCTGTAAATTAAAAAAGACTGTACAGCAAAAGGGAAGCGATTCCAACTGATTATTATACGATCATCATTCTTATAGATTTCCTTTATTGTAGGCGGTCCAAGGCGTATTCCTGTTACATAATCTGAAAAAACCTTTTGATCGTCTATTGTTATTGAAGCTACTTTGTAGTAATAGGGTGTGTTTTCACTGCAGGATGAGTCATAATAAACATTGGCATTTTCAACACTCCTGAGATAATCATATGTACCATCTGGAAAAAGTGAACGGTAAATTGAGTATTTGGAAATACCATTAACATTAGACCATGAAATCTGAATATGTGTTTTGGATGTTCCAAGTGTTGCGTCAAGGTTTTGGGGTATTAATGGATTAATCAATGTTGCACCATAGCTTTGACTCGGAGGACTAACGCCAGCTTCATTATACGCACTGATGCGGTAGTAGTACTTAATTGTATCGGGAACAGAGTCAAAATACTGATTATCCTTTGTGCTATCAATTTGTGTAAAGTTCACATTGTCCGTTGAACGGAGAATGATAAACCCTCGTGGATAAGGACCGGTTGAAGGCATGGACCAGCTAAGTATTAAATAACTCAATTTACTATCTATAGTGAGTGAAACAGGTGAAGAGGGAGGGGACAATCGTCCTACGTGAATAGGATCAGTGGAAAAACTTCGTGTGAACTCATTTTTTGCGTAAATGTGATAATAATTTTTCAATGATGATGATAGCGTATCGAAAAAAACAGTATCAGAAATAAAATATTCTACCCAATTAGATGTACCATTGGAGGATTTCATAACTACATATGAATCTGCACCATTTACTTTATTCCATCTGAAACGAACGCCGATATTATCCTCAGTTACTTTAATGTTCGAAGGAACACTCAGCTGACGAACGACTGCTATTTTTCCAGAAGGAAAACTGACACCATCTTTGGTACGAATTTCATAGCGAAAATAGACTGGTTTATAATCCTTTAATGATGCTGTGTAAAGTGAGTTTTCAAGACTGTCAACTAGCTTAAACGCAGACGTATCTGCAGAACTGTATAAATAATATTTAAGAACGTTATTGTTTTGAGCCATGGTTAGCAACAAAGAATCACTTCCACTTGTGTATGTCGTAAACGAAGGTATTTGGATAGGACCACCGTGATATGATTCAATACTACCCAATCCTATATTATTGAATGCAACCACCTGATAATAGCGAACACTGTCAATCAGTAATGTGTCTGTGTATACTGTTCCAGTTACAGTATCCATAACGATTTTGTTATTTAAATCTGGACCGCTTCTGTAAATTACATAGCCAGAAGAACTCTCAACTTTTTTCCAGGAAATAATGGTATGGCGGGGAACGTTATACCAACATACGACGACTGAATCCGGCTGTGGAAGACTCATAACCCTCCCTTGTACACAACCGCTTCTACTACCTTCGTAGCCTTTGTTGGAGATTGCACTTACCGAAAAATAATATATCTTCCTATCGGGTGGAGTATCTGTGATGGATGTAAGATTCGTTTCGGCGAGAAGTTTCAGGCTGTCACTGCAATTTAACGGAGATTTATAAACACGGTATGTAGTTCCACCTGATACAGATGTCCACCTCAGATTAATGATGTCGGGAGATGGGTTGATGTAAAGTGTTGGTGCATTAAGACGTTGCAGATAGCCCATTTGTTTGGTGCTTGGGAAACTGCATCTGCCCTGCTTATCGATAGCATAGACTTTGTAATAATAATTTGAAGGCGTTTGTACCGAGTCATTGTAATACAGATAGCCACTGCCGCTCGTCATAACTTTTTTAATAAGCCGGAATGAGCTGGTGTCGGTCGTTGAACGGTAAATTTCGATATAATCTAAGTTAGAAGTTGAATTGTAAATGGATAACTTAATGTATGAGGGATAACTTCCCTGAGATGCGGATAAACTTGGGGTTGATATTCCAGAATAATATCTTCTTCCAATAATCGTATCAGCTGAACGAGCGGTACCGAATTTATTTGTAGCGGCAACTATATAATATCTTGGAAAATACCCTGAAGGCTCATTGTAAACAGTAGCGGTACTACTATTCGCTTGGTTTACGGATATACATCCTGAATAGGGCCCATTAAGGCTGTCTGAGTAGAAAACAACATACTTTGTATTAGGTGTTTGTGTCCAGGTAAGAGTGACTTGTTGTGAACTGTTAATTACTCTTGCCTGCGGTGGTACTGCTGGTAAAGAATCCGGGACGGTGATGTCGAAAGGTTTAGTAGTCACTTTTTGCTTGCTATCGTAAACTATAGCTGTGCATTGTGCTGGTATAAAAGGTTTTATACCGGAAAGCAGAAATGAAGTATCTTTTTTAGATGACATCCGGGGAAGTTTTATTTCCATGCCATTGTAGAAAATAGAACCCACCACAGTATCATATGGAAAATTGAGATCATCCTCCTGAACACCTATTCTTATAGTACCAGTTGATGTCGAATGGTTAAAATCATACCAAATTGAGTCTGATGCGACAGTAACAACCGGTGCTGCACTTTCTGTCCATTTACGACTTCCAGGGTCATAGGGGTTTGTGCGGGTATCTGGGTCTGATTCTCGTTGTATGCAGGATAAAATGACTGAAAGAACCAGAATGGTCAGAAGCATTTGTGTTTGAAATAGGTTTTTTCCCATGATTTATACTTTTAAAAAAAAGGTAAAATAATGAAAATCTATATGTACCTCTCCAGCTTTAATCATTGTGTTAGTGAGCCCGAAAATAGTCCTGATGGAGTACTTTCTCCCATCTGATTTACAGCGGTGACATAATACGAGTATTCTGTTTTTTGGGGCGGAATATCTTTATAGGTCGTTTCTGTTGTCGATGCAAGCAATTCAAAGGGCCCGAAGGCGGATGATGAACGGTAAATGTTGTATTTATTGTAACCAATCGATGTTAATGGTTTTTCCCATTGCAGGGAGATATGATCACTGCGTGGCGCGATTGTACCATGAGTGATCGGAAGTGGTTTTGCTGTCGGGCGTTGATACCCAAAAGCTGTTTGTGTTGAAAAACCAGACTCCCCAGTTGATGTAAATACCGATATTTTGTAGTAGTAAATTGAATCTGTGAGGACATAGTCGGTGTGTGTTGTTGATGTGAGTGTCGCGATACGTGTTATATTCCGATTGAATGTATCTGTTGGTGCCCGGTAGATTCTATAAGCCGTGGCACCACTTACAGGAGTCCAGGAAATATCAATCATATTTGTTTGAGTCCCCTGTGACGCGAATACTGATATTGTGGAAATTGAAGTGCTTACAGTTGCAGCTATACTTAGATCTGATTCATTACTATTAACAGCTGAAACTTTGTAATAACTGTTTAGTGTACCATTGGAATCCAGGTAATTGTCGCTGGTTGTACTGTCAATTTTAGTGTATGGGCCACCCACAGTCTCAGCCCTGTAAATGTTGTAATATTGTATCGTATATGAAAGCGGATTCCACCAGATCATTACTCCATTGTTATATTTATTGATTGTTGAGATTGCTGGTGGGCCAAGGCGGATTCCAATTGTGTAAGAAGAAAGAAGTGAGCTACGGTTTTCTGAAGATATTGAAGTTACTTTGTAATAATAGGTTGTGTTTGAACTACAGGTAGAATCATAAAATATATTCGTATTTGAAACACTTCCGAGATATTCATAGGTACCATTTAATAAGGTGGAGCGATAGATTGAGTATTTGGTTATAGAACTGACTGGTGACCATGTAATACAGATATATTTTTTTGATGTGGCCAGTGTTCCGGTGAGATTCTTAGGAGCAGAGGGACGTAATAAGGTTGCGCTATACGACGGATTGTGAAACGAACTATAACCTTGCGTATTATAAGCAGTGATTTGGTAGTAGTAAGTTATTGTATCCGGTACCGAGTCATAATAGAAATGGTTTTTTGTACTGTCAATAAGATTGAAGTTAGAATTATCAGTAGATCGATAAATTGCAAATCCATCGGGGGTTGAACTGCCTGTCGGCATAGACCAGCTCAGGTAAATTGCTTTAAGTTGGCCAACGAGACTGGTTATTGTCGGTGTTTCCGGTGGGCCCATTCTACTACCCTTGTATTTAGGGCTCAAAGAGCTTGTTGCTGAACTATTTACTGAACGGAGTGAGTAATAGTAAAACAAAGATCCTTCAGGAAGTGTATCGATAAAGAATGTATCGGTGGTAGTGCTGTAGAACGTATTTGAACTTGAGCTTGTTGACCTGTAAATGTCATATTTTTCTGCTCCAAAAACTTTACTCCACTCAATTCTGACGCCATTAATGAGTGAGGTTATTTTTATATTATATGGTGTGTTTAATTGTCGGACTATTGATGCAGTAGTTGAGGGATAGCTTTCACCTTCAGGAGTTTGAATTGAAAACCGGTAATACCAGGTGTTAAAATCTTTCAATGCTGCACTATATGATGGCTTCGTAGTACTATCCAGTAACGCAAAATCAGTCTTATTACTTGATCTGTAAATGAAATATTTAATAGCACGGCTGTTTAATGTAAATGTGAGAAATAACGAGTCATTTTTACTTATATAGCTTGAGAAAGTCGGCGTTATAACGGACCCGCTATATGCAGAAGAAAGTACTCCGGTACCTCTGCTGTTAAATGCTGCAATGCGATAATAGCGTAACGAATTGTCTGGAAGGGTATCGTTATAGGTATTGGTCGTAATTGTGTCTATTGGTGTGCTATCGCTATAGCTCTTACTTCTATGGATTATATATCCATCAGCTCCTGTGACTTTTCTCCATACTAAAGCAACATGTCGGGGATAATAATTGGTGGTCACGATGATGGAGTCGGGTTTCGGAAGTATAGTAATTTTCGACTGGACACAACTGCTCCTGCTCCCTTCAAGTCCATTGCCGGCAACAGCACTTACTGTATAATAGTATACCTTTCCATCTGGTGGCGTATCATTACAGGACGCTAAACTGGTCTCGGTGATAAGTTTAAGACTGTCAATACAATTAATTGGTGAACGATACAGACGAAATTTATATGCACCAGTTACCGATGACCAGTTAAACCGGATATAATCTGCGTATGGATAGGCAGAAAGTGTTGGCGCATAAAGGCGTTGCAGAAATCCATATTGAACATAACTTGGATAGCTGCATCGTCCCTGCTTGTCAATAGAATGAACTTTGTAATAAAAGTTCCCGGACGTTTGTACCGTGTCATTATAGTACACGTAACCGCTGCCGGTCGTCTTAACTGTTTTAATCAGGCGGAAAGAGCTGGTGTCGGTTGTTGAACGGTAAATTTCAACATAATCTAAATTATAAGTCGAATTGTAAATGGATAACCTGATATATGTGGAGTATGAACCTTGTGACACAGATAAACTGGGGGTGGATATTCCTGAATAATATTTTCTGCCAATAAGTGTGTCGGTTGAAAATGCTGTGCCGAATCTATTCTTAGTGGCAACGATGTAATATCGTGGAAGATATCCTGATGGCTGATTATACACAGAAACGGTAATGCTGCTGGTCTGGTCGACACGAATACTGCCTGAATATGGCCCCTTAAGGCTGTCTGAATAGTAAATGATATAATTTGTATTTTGAGCTTTTAACCAGGTAAGCTGAACATCCTGTGAACTGTTAATAACTTTTGCTGAAGGTGGTACAGCCGGAATGGAATCCGGAGGTGTGATGTTGAGCACTCTGGAGCTGACACTCTGTTTGCTATCGTAAACTTTAACTGTACATTGTACTGTAGTATAAGGTTTGATTCCCGAAAGCAGAATCGCAGTATCCTTTTTAGTTGAAAATCGTGGAAGTTTTATCTCTGTACCATTATAAAAAACAGATCCGGCCAATGTATCATAAGGAAAGTTAAGATCATCTTCCAGAATGCTGATTCTAATAGTACCGTTAGCTTTTGAATGGTTGTAATCATACCACAGTGAGTCCGAAGATACACCAATTATCGGTGATGCGTTTTCTTTCCAGGATTCACTTCCGGGATCATAAGGATTAGTACGGGCATCAGGTTCTCCTTCACGGTGTGCACAGGAAACCAGCAGGAAAATAACAAGTGTGGTTAGAATGGAGGTTAAAACTTCATTTTTATTCATACTGTTTTTATTTCAAAAGGGTATCGAAATGGTTAGTCCGGCACCCATTATTGCACTCAGGACGGTAAATGCTTTTCGAGCTCTGAGATTTTTATCGGTTTGTACTACTGCATCCTGATAATTCTGGTATCGTGAATCATATTCGTATCCACTGAGCCCTGGTTCCATATAATTGCTATACGCTTTCTTTTCTGAGTCAAGACTTTCGCCTGCTTTATGATTAAACGCCAGCATACCTCCTATTGAACCTGCGGTACATATTCCAAAAAAGGTTCTACGGAAAATTTTAAATTGATATGCTCTGACTCTCTTTACAGAATCACAAAATGCAATTGTTTTAAGCTCCACCGATACAGAATCTGTCGTGTTTGCGGTAAGAGTCAATGTTTTTTTAATTGCAACATATTCCGGGAGTTCAATTCGAAGATTATAGGTTGATGGAGCAATTTGAGATGAATCAAACGGTGTTACTCCAACTTTTTTATTATTTAAAAGAACGCTGGCATTGGTCGGCGTACTGGAAACAATAAGCCGGCTTAATTCCGAAATGAGGTCTGCCCGAACAAATACGGTATCGTTTTCTTTGAGTTGCACCATTTTATAAAACGGTTTGTAACCATTGCATTTCACATCTACTTCATAGTATCCGGGAAGTCCATTTTTGGTGATAGGTGTTTTTCCAAGGGATACTTTATTTACAAAAACTGTAGCTTCCGGTACATTACTGGTAATTACTAACGTTCCACGATCTTTCCTGGGTGGTGTTGATGCAACAGATACTTTTTTTTCTGAAATCAGGGATTGCACTGTATCATTCGTTGATGGTGCAACAGTGATATTGTATTCTGGTGCTGGTGTAAATCGGTCACCAATAGCAACCAGCTGTGCATCGATCAGAAGGGTATCGTTTTTTTCAAGGAGAACCATCTTATTGAACGGGTGGCATTGCTCATGATACAACTCGATGTTATAAAATCCAGGTTGAAATCCGCTTCGGCAAAAGGGCGTTTTCCCTAACTCCATACTATTGATAGTTACCCGGGCGTTTTCTTTGTTGCAAATGATTTTAATCGTACCCCCGGAAATTACGAGAGGTTGAGGTACCGGAATAGTACTGAAGCTGTCAGCTGGGCTATTTGCAATCGGTTCTTTGATCATAGCTTCACTATCATCAAGATTCAATTCATCGTCTTCCTCATAAATCTGTGCAAAAATGTGAGTAGCTTGAAGTATAAAGAGAACAGTAAGAAATCGTTTTAGTGCAGTGAATTTCACAGTGCTTCCAGAATGTATATGGTTTCAGATGGTAAAAAGTGATCCTTATATATAACTTTTTCCAAGGGAACTGTCAAGTGATAAAAAAACTTACAATGATTTTTCTATTTCGGTTGCCGGATCATCTTCCAAATAATATACCCAGGTGAATTGCCGGGGCAAAATGATTATTAACAGGCAGTGCATGTGCATACAGCCAGTCAAACATAAGAGCAGCCGAAAATTTTTCTGTCAATTTGTATTCGGTTGTTGCAATTGGCTGAAGGATCATCGAAGCTTCTGACTTATAACGAACTAGAGAATAAGGATCATCGCGAGTGATACTGTGAAGATATTTGACCCGACCACCACCACCGCAGACTCCGGCAGAAAATGCAAACTTTTTGACTGAAACGACATATTCCAGTGAAATTCCACCGAAACCAATCTCAACGAAATTGTGTTGTTCTATAGTTGTGTGATAGGTCCAGCTACTTTTAAATCCCATGCCACCTATTCGCAGATGTGGAGACATGTTGAATGCCAATCTTCCGCCAAGACCCGTTCCAGCAGATGAAACAGTGATTTCAGGCTGGGTCAATTTCGCATAGCGGACATGATATTGCATCCCACCTTTATAGTGGATACCATTTCTGGGAGTTGCATTGAGAACTGGTGACAAATCAGGCAATACAACTAACAGGATTATAAAAAAGGAGAGTCGTTTCATAGTAAGAATATAAACCAGGCGACTGTTAATCTGCAAAACGAAGGGAGAGAAATGGTGGTTTTCAGACTAAGGTCTGTTCTGGTAATTAAAAAAACAGAAGCCACATCTTCATTCCGGTTTAGATAAAAAGATGGTTCAAACCGTTGCGCAAACTGGAAATAAGTTTAACACTAAAAAAAATTATAGCACTATGATAGGCTTAAAATTTGCGCATTAATGCGATTATATGTTTGAATTAAACTGGTTAATATACAAATTGAGGTATATAAGAGGTACCGTTCTGATGTTATTTGCTCAGTCTCTTCGAACACTGGTTCGCCTGGTATATAAATTTTGAGAGGGTGGGGTATGAAGTTGCAGCCGGAATCGGAGAAGTCACTATCAGCTGGCAGAGTAAGTGATTTTACGGAAAATGTGGCGATGAATCTGTATAGAACCATATGTATGATTTCATTACAGATGGTAAAAGTCAGGGTATCAGCGGTACACCGTCTGATCCCCTACAGTTTGAGATTGCTGTCCAATGGATTGAACTCGGAGCGGGCTTATATTCGCACTGCGCAAGAGTGGGATGGAGGAGGCTGCAAATATTACTGGATGAAAAATTCTGAAAATGGTAACAAATTTGAAATTGGGAATGTCACTGTAAGCGGTATGATTCATGAAATAATAGAAAAAGGAACAATTGTTTTTATAGGATCCGGAAATGAAAATGAATCTCTTATAATCGAGGACAACAGAATAAAATGTTTAGTTGGCACTCCCGGGGAGATACATATCCCTTTGTACAACAGGAAAACAGTTATTGGAATTTTAAGCTTTGATACGATACATCGATGTTTACAAAATGTATTCCGGATTGTTCACCCGCTGAGAATCGCTACAATACTGATAGCAAATCTTCTGGAATGGGTTTCTGAACAGGGCAGGAGCTATGAAAAGATGTCCGGAAAGCATTCTATTCATGGTAGAATCGATTCGGGTTTGGAGATCGATTTATTAAAAAACGATATTCGCCTTAAAAATAAATTGTTATCAACTGTATCTCATGAGTTACGAACTCCGCTTACCGGCATTATAAGTCTGACCCAGGCGATGAGGATGCAGGAGATCTCTCTTTCTGAACAGGAAAAGAAAACTTTTCTGGGAATAATAGAAAATGAGGGCAAGCGACTCGCATTATTAATAAAGGAATTGATGGAATTTTCTGTTACCGAAACGGAGGAATCGGAGTTAACACTTTCTGAATTCGGCTTGCATGACCTGGTTAAAGAGGTTTCGGCACTGGTGGGAGGAATTTCTTATTCAGAAAACATTGTTATAGATATATCTGATACGATAAGATTGTATGCAGATAAAAACAGAATCAAACAGGTTATCATTATTCTTCTTGATAATGCAATAAAATATGGAAGAACACCCTGCAAGATTGCAGTTACGAAAAAAGATAGACATCTGATAGTAAGCGTTGCTGATAACGGGAATGGTATTGTCCCGGATGAACAAAAAAAGATCTTTGATTCATTTTACAGGACAGCTTCACATGGAAAGAGTAAACCGGAAGGTGCTGGACTGGGACTTGCGATAGCCAAGAAAATCATAGAATCACATGGTGGAACGATCTGGGTTGAATCTGTTCCGGGACAGGGGAGTACGTTCTTTTTTTCTTTGAGTGCTAATTAAAAAAAAAGGAGATGAAATCGTATTCATCTCCCATAGCAATAATTATTA
>JBNKZD010000154.1:0-4734 GCA_050301235.1 Chitinispirillaceae bacterium
CACCTTCGACCAACTTCGAAAAACAGATCAAAGACTCCGCCTCCCTGTTTTAAAGGTAAGCCAGTGCCAAGAGTGATTGCTGTTTCATATGCATCTGCACCTGGAAGTCGTGAAATACGGAATCCACCACGATATTGAATAATCTCGTGATATTTTGGTGTGAGCAGATTTGGGGCTGGAATGAATTGTGTTCCAATGCTGAAATTAAATGCATTAGCAAGTTTTGTTTCACCTTTAAACTGCAGGGCTTTGTCTGATTTATAGCTGTTCCAGAAGGTAAAATCAGCATCAGCTGCAACAAGCCATTCCGGCGAAAGCTTATAAGCAACACCCAGTGATAACTGCGGTGGGAGAGAAACTTTTCCTGAAGATGTAGTTGTGTCTATTACTTCTCTGGAAGTTTCAGTTGTTGTTTCGGTACTGTCACTGTTTTTCGTGGTTACCGTCTCAATATATCTGTTAACTCCCCAGGCATTGTTTTCAATGTGCGAAGTGGATTTTCCGTAGACTTTAGCTGATATTCCCAATGTAAACTTGTCCAGTGTGTACATTGCTCCAGCTGAAAACCCGTTTGATGAAAACTTTGCATTTGTGGAGTCTACCAGAGAGTCAAGAAGGGTAATGCTGTTTTTAAGATAGTTTACCCAGCTGTTCTTATAGTAAAGCCGTTCATAAGCGATACCAACGCGAAGATTCTTTAACGGTGTGACTCCATATCCAATCTGCCACTCGGAGGTCCCACCATCAATAACGGTACCAAGTGTGGCACTAATTGGTTTGTCATTCAATTTGTAATTTACACTCTTTTTAAACAACAGATCTGTATTACTGAGCTGGTTAAAGGCAACTCCGATTGCACCATACTTTGCAAGTGGAAATGCAAAAAGGAAAGAATTGGGTTCAAATGCTGCGTGCTGAGAGTTGCTGTAATTATCATTGAGTGAAAGAAATTTCAACGAAAGCAGACCCGAAAAAACTGCTCTGTTCATGACCCCAAGATTCGCAGGGTTTTTGGTAAACCCAAAAAAATCGTTACCAATAGCAGTTGCGCACCCTGCTAAAGAGAGTGATGGGCCTGTGCCGGTTCGCGTCGGCATCCCCAATGGGTACTGGATACCCATGACGGAACTCTGGGAAAATGCAGTAGTAACTATCAGCAGTGTAAAGAGTAAAAAACTTGATTTGAAATTGTTCATAATATTGTGTACTTTCGTTTATTCCTTAGTTGATGTAGTCAATACTGTCAGGAGTGATGGTTTACTCCAGAAGACCTGCTTGTTAAAGTTCTTGGTGGAGATTGGCTCAAGATATAAATATACGTTTGATGGCAATGAAAGTTTACGGGACAGAATTTCCTGGAGATTTTTTTCGATCGGAAGGACTGCCTCCTTGCCATTTTTTAATGTGTCAATTCTACCAGTTGCTTTATCTGTTTTATGGAGCTGAAGACCATCGTGCATAATTTCTTCTGATTCTGATACAAACCATCGAACAGAGATCATCGTATCTGTTATATCAGACATTGTTTTTAGATATGATGGGTCCAGGGTTCCGGTTATAGCCACACCTGCAGAAAGAATTTTATTGAAAGCTGGTTTACCATCAATTGGTGGCTGATCTAAGGTTTTTCGCAATGAATCAATATTGAGTTTAAAAACAGCAGTTCTCTGTGGTCCATAGGAGGAGATGGGGTCGCCGGTAGGATTGGCTCTACTTCCAATAGTTTCTTTGTTTTCGTACATTACATAATTCGAGTATGTAAGTGGGATAGAAATAGAGTCGGCTTTCATGACGATTGTGTCCAGAGTGATTGTAGTGTCCACTCTTATCAATGTATCGTATTTTATATCAATTGTTTGATTGATTGTATCAATCTTATAATGCACTGTTTTGCAAATGTATTTTATGGAATCCTCCGGAACGGTATCTTTGGTTATAATCGAATCAATATGCACTGCATTAAATGAAGAAACTGAAATTAAAGTATCAATTATTTTTCTTATCTGCTTTGTCACTTTCACATGCGTTATTGTATCAATCACAAGTGTACTGTCGTTGCGTTTTACTCTTTTTGTCATTTTGACGGGATCGTATATTTTAACTGTTGGTGGTGCTAAGGTCGTATCTCCATCTTTGTTTTTTTCCTCTATAGTATCGAGACTGCAAATCAGAGTATCCTCTACAATATTGTATAATGTATCATACAATACGGTAGCGGAGTCATATAATGAATCACCAATAAATTTGGTCCTGCTTATCAATATGTGCTGTGGAGTTGGACTTTGGTATAATGTGTCAAGTGTAAGCGTGTCTTTTAAAGTGTCGGCAGCAGAACTTTTATACTCACCCTTATAAAAATGTACCTTAAGTCCTGCAGCTCCAGACATCAACGCATAACCTGTATCTATGTCATTTGAAGCGATAACAAAGTCAAATGTCGGCAATTTTAATGTGTCTTTAAATACATTTCTTCCTTTGCTTTCCATTGTATCATATTCACTGCGTTTGTAAGAAAATACATCACGTAGCATTTTAGATAGTGTGTCTTTATCGTTAAAAACAATTTTTAAATTTGCGGTATCAAGCTTCTGACGGAATCGTACTTTGTCGCTTTGAGGATCAAGTAACTTCTCCATAACAACCTGGTTGCGATTGTATTTGAATGAAGAGTCTTTCAAAAACAGAAGGTTGATTGTTTGATCAAAGCTACAGACACTATTAAGGGTGTCTGGTTTGGTGGAAAAAAGTAGTTCTGTCGAATAAATATTCGCAGAATCAAATAGCGTGTCAATATTTCTAAACTTAAGCCAGTTTTCACTTGATGGTTTAAACTGGTAATAAGCTGTAGATATTTCGCCATCATTCCCTCCAACAGGAAGAACTGAAGCTGTGTGCACCCCAAAATTTGAGTCGCTTGAATTTTCAGGAACACTTTTCGAAAGCATCACGATACCTGTATCGAGCGGTAGCTTTTTGTAGTTTTGATCAAAATCCAGAAATGAAGGATCCGCTTCATCGATAAGTTGGCTACCTACGCTCGTGGTATCTTCAAAGTTGGAACAACCGATCAAACTCAATAGCAAGATGATCGTCGAAGTGATTAATAAGGTTTTTTTCATTGCACCTGCCGAAGTGAATTGTAAGTTGTTGTTTCGTACAGCGGGTGAGAACCAGCCGGCAACGTTGGAAAAATATAGGTTAGAGAGTTCATTGAAGTCAAACATTTAGAGATATCTATGCTAAAGATTTGAATAATCATAGTTTTTAAGGTTCAAAGGTTCAAAGGTTCAAAGGTTCTAAGGTTCTAAGGTTCTAAGGTTTTCGAACCACTGAACCCTGAACTGTTTTAAAAATCTTATTCAAAGATGCAATTTTATGACCAGAGTCATATGACGCTTTCTGATTTTTTTATTCGATTAAAATTATTAGAGTGAGTATTACGTTGAGGAATTGAAAAACGTGTAAAAAAAAAGACACAACAGATTTTTTACGGGTGCTGTTGTGTCTGATGAGGACCTTTATTTCTACTACGGTCAAAAATTTAATTAATAATCCAGAATCCTTATAGTTTATATGAAACGTTGATCAGTGTTTATAAAAGTAGATTATGCATTTCTGAATGTTTAAAAATACAGTCCTCTCACTGGGAGTACACCGTTTTTGAAAAATTAAAAGATATTACTGGAAAAAGTGTCCATAAAAAAGAAGCGCCGAGAATAAATCCCGGCGTTTCCGCTTCACCCATATAGTTGCAAGGAGGGCCCTTGCGTAGTAGGAAAATAAGAGGTATTACTAATATAATCAATTTTTTTTAATTTCACAATTTTTTTTTATAAAAAATTATTTTTTTTGCAAAATCATCGTTTTTGCTGTTTTATTCAGATAAATTCCTGACGATAGGCCTGTTCGGTCGAATTTTTTATTATTGAAATTCATTGCCTGAACATTTCTGCCAAGGATATCAAATGTTTTATATGCACCTCGGTTCTGAAGTGATATTACACGGTCAGGTTTTGTTACTTGTCTGATCCCGGTTGGACAGTAAGCACTGTCACCTTCAGCAGCAGCAAAATTATCAAACTGGAGTGTTAAATTCTGCTGAGCGAAGAAACCGACGCTGGTTATGTCAAAATTTATTCCAGTTAAAGTATCAATAGTGTCTTTGTTAACCACGAAAAAGTAATTTGTCGAGTTTGTTTTTTTTACGATTTCAAGAGTATCGATATATGGTAAGGACTGTCCATCAACGATTACGGCTTTCCCTTTAATGTGTGAGTTCATGCTCATTTTTAGTGAGTCTGTGCCAATAGCTGACCCAAAGGTACGATCTCCATTAATGACAAATGTCGCCACATTCGAATTGGTACTTCCGTATAATCTGAGGCCATAAATTGATTGCGCACTTCCACTGATATGTGAGACTTCAACCCTTACGACAAAATTAGTCAGATTGAGATCGGTGGAAAGGAAACAGTATGCGTTGTCATTGTTTTCTGTGATGATATTCAATTTTCCGTTTTCAACTTTTTTTGTGCAATTAGTGTCAAAGCTATTCCAGTATCTAAGTGTGGGATCATCAAAAGGATCTGCATAGCACTTTGGGCTTGAGCCTGCTTTAAACTCGTCGGTAACTAAAACATCATCAAAGGTGACTGTGGTTTTTGGCCGGTTAAGAAAAGCAATCCCCCCAGTTCGAGACTTATCATCAGTGAATGTTGTTGTAAATCGGTCATT
>JBNKZD010000155.1:0-55678 GCA_050301235.1 Chitinispirillaceae bacterium
TTCGAGAGCCTCAGCCACCGGTGGCTGAGGCTCTCGAAGCCACATTCAAAAACATCTGTCGACCTTAAATTAAATCAATGACATTAACAGTGGTGGAGGATACTATTCCAAACTATAACCCAAGCTGAAATATCAATACTGCCAGCGGCGGTAGGGAAATTTCAATTGAGTGATCTTTCTTATGCCAGTTCTGAGGCACAGACATCACTCCCCCGGCATTTCCTAATCCACTTCCACCATACTCGTTTGCATCACTGTTAAACAGCTCTTTCCAGAAACCCGGAGCGGGAACGCCCACACGATAGTTTTTGCGTGGAACTGGAGTAAAGTTACAGGCAACAAGCACCTGCTCTGATGGTTCAATCCCTTTTCTTACAAAGGTAAGAATACTGTTTTCCCAATCGTTGCAATCCATCCATTCAAACCCTTTTGCATCAAAATCAAGTTCATGGAGCGCAGGGATTGATTTATATAGTTTATTAAGATCTGATACCATCAATTGAACACCCTTGTGCCGGTCCCATTGACTAAGGTGCCATTCGATACTACCGTCATGCTGCCATTCTGACCATTGGGCGATTTCGCCACCCATAAACAACAGTTTCTTACCGGGGTGAGCGTATTGATATGCCAGAAGAAGCCTTACATTAGCAAGCCGCTGCCAGTCATCACCGGGCATTTTATTGACAAGAGAACCCTTCCCATGCACAACTTCATCGTGGGAAAGCGGCAGAGAATAGTTTTCTGTAAATGCGTACAGCATACTGAATGTAAGTTCCTGATGATGATACTTACGATATACCGGGTCTTTACTCATATAACTGAGAATATCATGCATCCATCCCATGTTCCATTTCATGCCAAAGCCAAGTCCACCTACATAGGTCGGACGAGAAACCATTGGCCAGGCGGTGGATTCTTCTGCAATGGTCTGCACATCAGGGTATGCCTTGTAAATCTCCTGATTAAATCTTTTAAGAAAATTAATTGCTTCGAGATTCTCTCTTCCACCGAAATAATTGGGAATCCACTCACCTTCATTACGGGAATAATCCAGATAGAGCATTGATGCTACTGCGTCAACTCTGATTCCATCGATGTGGTAATGTTCAAGCCAGTACATTGCAGAGCTGAGCAGGAAGGCCTGCACTTCGTTACGGCCGTAGTTGAAAATGAAACTTTTCCAGTCAGGATGAAACCCTTTTTTGGGATCGGCGTGTTCATAAATACAGGTACCATCAAAATAAGCAAGTCCATGTTCATCACCAGGAAAATGTGATGGCACCCAGTCAAGTATCACTGCAATTCCATTGTTGTGAAGATAATCAACCAGATACATAAAATCCTGCGGCGTACCATATCTGCTTGTAGGAGCAAAATAACCGATTGTCTGATAACCCCAGGAGCCATAAAACGGGTGTTCCATAATGGGCAACAGCTCCACATGTGTAAACCCCATCTCCTTAACATAATCAGTAAGTTCATGAGCCATTTCCCGATATGTTAACCAGCGATTGTCTTCTTCAGGACGTCTTTTCCATGAACCGAGATGCACTTCGTAAATAGAGATGGGAGCTTTGAGATCATTCACCTTTTTGCGGTTTTCCATCCACTGGGCATCACTCCAGGTATAGTCCAGATCCCAGACCACAGGAGATGTTTTTGGTGGAGTTTCCCAGTAGTATGCAAACGGATCACCACGATTTGCCTTGTATCCATTAACATGAGATTCAATATGGTATTTATACAAAGCACCAGCTTCAATGCCAGGAATAAACCCTTCCCAGATACCGGAGCTGTCCCAGCGAACAAAGAGAGGGTGTGTAGATGGGTTCCAGTAGTTAAAATCACCGACAACAGAGACGCTTTTTGAGTTAGGAGCCCAGACAGCAAAATAGGTACCCCTCACACCATCTACAGTCATAGTGTGAGAGCCAAGCTTATCATATAATTTAAAGTGATTTCCCTCTTTAAAAAGATAGATATCAAAATCGGTAAAAAGAGTTACTCCATTTTTTACCCGTGAATCTACCCTTTCATCCGCTGTTTTTGCTTTCATCCAATCTCCCTTCAATACCCGACAGCATTATTTAAAGTTTTTAATTCTGAATTGTTATGCGAACTATTACTATTGCAGAACATCCCGGTTAACTGGTCAAGTATCTGCGATCAGGGAATTTATAGTCGCCTTTTTCCTGATTATGAAATTGGTATTATATAATGATGATGTTTTTTAAGCGACAGTAATCTTTATTTTAATGTATTAAATGAATATAGTTACAGGGAGACTGCAAGTGCTTGTTTTCTGTATTACAGCATACGATTTTCGTGCCAATAAAAATTAATAGCTAAAGAATTGAATTACATAACCGATAAATATAATGTACATAACGGGAAAGGGATTTCAGGGGAGGGGTCCAGGGATGGAAGGATCTTCCAGGGAAGGAAGCGAACCCCTTTTAAGATAACCAGTTCCACGGTAGCGGGAGCTGAACATTTCAAAGGCAGGTAGGCTATGAACATTGAACGGATTTTTTCAGCTTACGGGGCCAAACCTTACCAAAGCTCTTCAAAGAGTGGTAGAAAGGAAGCCCCGGAAAAATCGGCGGCTGTTCCAAAAGAGCAGGTTGAACTTTCAGATGTATCTCAAAACATTAGAACGGTAACTGATACCATCTCAGATTTACCCGATGTCCGCCTGGAAGTAGTTGAACAGATACGGACAAAAATCAAGTACAACGGTTATCCAATTGAATCCAGTCTGTATAAGGCGATTGAAAAAATGGTAAATGATAACGTAATCTAAAGTTCAAAAGTTCAGGGTTCAGGGTTCCAGAACTGGGAACCTTGAACGTTGAACCTTTGAATGAGTACCCGATTTTCTTACTTCTCACCACACCCCCTTCATTTTTTTTTATATGTTGGGGGTTTTTTCTTGCTTTTTTCTGGGTAGTAAGCCATTTTTAGTGATTCTATGCCCAGGTGGTGGAATAGGTAGACACAAGGGACTTAAAATCCCTCGGTACTTAGTGCCGTGCCGGTTCGATTCCGGCCTTGGGCATATCTCCTACTCCGGTTTTGCAAACAGAGTAAGCAAGGCAACTGTTATGCCTGCACCCAGAACGCTCAAAAGTGTAGTCATAAGAGGAAATTTCCAGCTTTGTTCAGCCTTCTCAATTTCTACAACAGGATTCAACTCTTTCCAGATTTGCAGGCGAAGTACTTTTTCGGAAATGATAGTTGTCTGATAATGCCATAAACTATCCATAGGAAGGATAATCTGCGAACGTTTACCACTTATTGAAAGATCAGTTGCAATATTTCTTACTTCGATAGAGTGAATTATCGGAGCACCTTTTATCACGACATCTGGTGATTTTTGAATAGAAACGCTGTAAAAATCAATAATAAGCCTGGAACTGTCTTTATTAAAATATGCCCACTGCTCTTCGGGACATTTATCAAAAACAAAAAAAACAGTGTACTGGACTCTGTTTTCGGAAATCTCTGGTGGAAGCACAGGTGGAATCGACTGAAGATATACTTCTGATTCAGGCTGGGTTAAATTAGAACCCATACTGACACCATTGAAAATCAGTACAATCAGAGCTAAATTAAGTATGATTCCGTTTCGATGCATGATACGTTGTGCTTCCGGATTGCTTCAGTAATTTCACTATCAACCTTAAATATAATCAAGCATTTACGTGTACAACAAGAATGAAATAATTATTCTTTACCGTTCTCAATATTATACTATATAGTGATGAGGTTTCTTATAGTATACATTAATTATATTCTATTCCATAGAACAATTAAGCGTTTAATCGAACATGCAGAAATGTCAAATATAGTTTAAGTTTTGAAATTTGACATCTGAATTTTTAGTACGTAACAGAGTCCATTAAGTTCAATGTCCTGTTTTTATATTGCCGTCGGAAGGAAAAGCCCCTTGTGAATTATTCAACTGAGCTCGCTACAGCTCTGGAAGCAGCTGATAGAACCTCTGCAATCCAGATCAAAGGCAGAGAGAAAATGCTTCAGATCGAAAAAAAAAGTGATCGTTCCCCGGTGACCCAAATTGATAAAGAGTGTGAAGAACTGATCAGGGATACTGTACTCAAGAAATTTCCACAGGATGGTTTCCTGGGAGAGGAAACCGGGCAACATAACAGCAGCAGTAACCGCAGATGGATTGTAGACCCCCTTGATGGAACCCGTCCGTTTATCAGAGGGATTCCTACTTTCAGTACACTTATAGCTCTTGAAGATGATGGCGTTCCGGTGGTTGGTGTTATCAGGCTTCCAATACTCAATATCACCTGCTGGGCAACAACAGGGGGCGGTGCTTTTAAAAACAACAGTGCAATCCATGTATCATCAACCGATAATCTGGCTGATTCTATCGGGAGTGCACTTGGCTTCCTTGAGAAAGCTGATTCCGACAATGGCCGCAACCTCTTTACACTTATGAAATCGTGGGATTATTGCTATGGGTTTATGGATGCTTTCAGTTATGTGTGTGTTGCAGACGGGTCCCTTGATTGTGCAGTAAATCTTCTTGATAAAGCCTGGGATTGCGCATCCGCCGCCTGTATAATCTCTGAAGCTGGAGGGTCTTTTTGTGATATTCATGGGAAACATTCTGTGCATGAAGGTACAATTATTCTTTCTAATGGGAAGCTTGAACAAATGATACTCTCATATTTCAGATAATGCAATCTATATCCTTGATGATGCGCCATTCACCTGGTTTATTCACATGCTCAGGCAGTGGATTCCATTTTACGAACAACCATTGAAAAAGTGAGTTACAGATATGTCTGTTGTCTATTTCAAAAAAATCTCCACCGATTCTGACGAAAAAATCATATCTCAATCGACGCGGCATATACTTGAATATTACCTGAAGAATGAAAACATTACACTTAAAACCGAGGTACCACTAAAAGTTCACTTCGGTGAAAAAGGTAACACGACCTTTATAAAACCTCAGGCTTATGATGGTATTATCGATTTTCTTCAGGAACAATCTATACAAACAGCCTTTATAGAAACAAGCGTTCTTTATGGTGGGGAGCGATTTAAAAAGGAAATTCATCTCGAACGGGCTAAAAAGCATGGGTTCACCAGAATTCCTATTATCATTGCTGATGGAGATCAGGGGGAGCTTTATTCTGAAGTCACTGTTAATAAAAAACATTTCAGCAGTTGTAAAATTGCAAAGGAGTTTGATCGTTTTGAGCAGGCGATCGTTCTGGCTCACTTTAAGGGACACATGTTTGCAGGATTTGGCGGTGCGATCAAACAGTTGTCAATGGGGTTTGCATCACGTGGTGGAAAACTTGCCATGCACTTTGCAATGAAACCGCAAATTACCAACCGCAAGTGTCGTAAGTGCCATCTTTGTGAATCCAGATGCAATGAGAAAGCAATTACTATCGGGAAAAAATCATTTATTGATCATAAGAAATGTGTCGGATGTAGTGCATGTGTTGCTATCTGCCCACACAAAGCTGTCACAATCTATTCATTAAAAACACTTTTAAATGTACTTACAGGTGGTACAGGTAACACCTTTAGAGAAAAACTCACTGAGTATGCTTTTGCTGCACATAACGGGAAAAACAATATTTATATGAATTTTCTGCTAAATGTCACTTCCGGTTGCGACTGTGAACCCAAAGTGATGAAAAAGCTGATTCCGGACATCGGTATACTAATATCAAGTGATCCGGTTGCAGTAGACAAAGCATCTTACGATCTTGTCAGGCAAAATGGCAAAAAGTTGAGGGGATCTCACACATTTAAATATGCCGAATTTATAGGGCTTGGATCGACAGCCTACACACTGAAGGAGATTTGATCACTTGTAGTATTATCACACAAAATCAGACAGCTCTCAACCTGATTAATGAAGTCAACCAGGCTGAATGGTTTTATCAAAAAGTTTGTAATGCCCCTTTTTTTCAGCCCTTCAATAACATGACGATCATTAAATGAGATAATCGCCAGAACAGGTGTACTACTTCCGGCGTTTCTGATTTTGTCTATCAGATCAAATCCTCTTGATGATAAAACAGGCATGTCTGCTATGATGAGTTCGGGCATGTTGTTCCCCGCTGAAATAATCTCTTCGAGCAGGTGCGAGCAATTTGAAAAACCTCTTACATAATGATGATATCGTTTAAGTGTAAATATAAGTGAACGTAAAAAAACGGGTTCTTCTTCAATAATGAGAATCCTCTTTGACTGTGTACAAACCATGCGTATATTTTCGTTAAATTTTGGTAAAACAGGGATGCAATACTTAGCAGTATTCATGCCAACAGGCAAACCTACACTGGAAGGAGCGAATTTCAGGTTGTTAAATTTTGATACAGTCAGGAATGGGTGTGAGAATACTCAACAGCAGATCTAATTACTTTTTATTTATCCTCTTATTTAGTGCAGATCTGGTTAACCCCAGAATCGATGCAGCTATCGATTGATTCCCGGAAGATCGGTTGAGTGCTTCCTGCACAAGCAGATCTTCAATTTCCCGCAAAGTAGGTAATTGTTCAAAAAATTGCACCTTCTGAGTTGCAACATTGGCAGTATCAACTGCAGCATTAGAAACATTCTGTTGAATACCCGTACAATATTCAAGATGTTCTTTAAATGTATCTAGCGACAGGATTCCGGACTGATGCCTGCTGACTGCGTCATATACCATTCCTTTGAGTTCACGGATATTACCCGGAAAATGGTACACATTTAATAATGTAAATAGTTCTTCAGGAATACGTGGAATCTTTTTTTTCATCTCACTTGATGCTTTTTTTATAAAATGATTCACCAGCAGAGGAACATCCTCTCTGCGCTTCCGTAAAGGTGGAATTCGAATATGATGTCCGTTAAGCCGATAAAACAGGTCGGTTCTGAACTTTCCTTCATTGAATTTTTCGATAATATCGCAATTTGTCGCTACAACTATTCGTGCATCAGAGATCAGTGGCATATCAGCTCCAACCTGATAATAACTGCGATCTTCCAGCAGTCGGAGCAGTTTAACTTGTGATTCCATCTTCAAATCACCAATTTCGTCAAGAAAAAGTGTACCACCCGTCGCTTTTTGAATTAATCCAGCACGTCTGTTTTCTGCACCGGTAAATGCACCCTTTTCATGTCCGAAAAGAGTATCAGAAAACAGAGAATCATCAAGCCCGGCCACATTTACAGCTACAAATGCACCTTTTCTTCCGCTGGCGTTATGAATAGATCTGGCAATTAACTCCTTTCCACTTCCGGTTTCTCCGGTAATGAGTACCGAAAGCGGTGTTGATGCGATTGCTTCAATATATTTGAAAATCGATTTCATTACGAAGGCATCGGTAATAATTTCAGAAAAACTTGAAGAATCTGCAAGTGTGTCGCTCAACAGCGATTCCTGAAGTTTTGTGTTCTCCAGTTTCATATCCCGAAATTCAATAGCACGCTTGAGGGTTGTTACAAGCCTTGTTTTATCGATAGGCTTCACAAGATAGTCAAACGCTCCAGCTTTCATACATTCGACGGCGGTTTCAATTTCATTAAGTGCTGTGAGCATGATAACTGGAATACCGGGGTATTTTACTGTTATTTGCGGAAGCAAATCCTTACCAGTGATATGAGGCATGAGAATATCAAGAAGAACAGCACTAACCTTCTTATTATCAAGAATGTTCATCACACATCGACTGTCATCACATAGTTCGACATTCGCAATACCCGATGTTTTCAATGAAAAATGTGCGCTTTGAAGAAACTGCCCTTCATCATCAACAATCAACACGGGATCCAGTGGTATCATGTTCATTAATTGCCTCACTTTGAACTTTATCTGCGCGCCAATTGATCAACTAATTCCGTCACGAGCCCTAAAATAATTTTTACACCATCAACGACAATAGATTCATTAAAGAAAGTCTCATTTATTCATTTTGTGTGACTGAAAGTCTAATTATTTTAAAAATCTTATCAGAAAATTCAATTTTAGACTTCTTTAAACGCATTTCATGCAATTCCAAACTCATTTTTTATTCCTTGAACTTGCAAAATACTGAATTACATAATATTTTTATTTTAATTCAGTACAATTCGGATCGAGAATCAACAATTTCCATACACTATCGCATGGTTTGCGGGAGGTATTCATGACCAAACATCTCTTCAGAGCACTTTGTGTAACTACCCTGGCGCTGAGTGTCGCTTTCGTTGGCTGCTCTAAAAAAGTAGTTAAAACCGAACCAGTAGTTGAAACACCACCGCCACCACCTCCACCACCTCCTCCACCGCCGCCACCTCCTCCACCACCGGTTGAGGATATTTCTGGTCTGCTCAACCAAACCTTGATGCCTATCTATTTTGACTTTGATAGAGCAGAGTTACGTTCCGATGGAATCAGCCGTCTTGAAGCGATTGCTTCATTACTCAGAAGCCATCCAAATGTAAGACTCATGGCACAGGGAAATGCAGACGAACGTGGTTCTTCTGAATACAATATGGGTCTGGGAGAAAATCGTGCTTCAGCAGTTCGAAACTATCTAACCTCATACGGCATCAGTTCAGATCGTATCGAAACAACTTCGTATGGTGAAGAACGTCCTGTGAGCTATAACTGCGGTAATGATGATAACTGTCATGCACAGAACCGAAGAGTTGAATGGCAGGTTCTCGCTAAGTAATCTGACATTTTGTTCGATATTAAAACGGGCATCAGGCCCGTTTTTTTTTGCATTTTTCGGCAAATCCACTCATCAATTAAAAAATTTTTTCTTCAATAATATCATCAGCCCAAAATCGCATTCTCCGTAACAATTTCTTTTTCTATTCACAAAGGATCTTTTTGCCTTTAACTATTTCTCATCCTGCAGCAGTAATTCCATTACAAAAATTAGGTTTACCACTTTCTGCACTGGTCATCGGCAGTATGATGCCGGATTTTGAATTTTTTCTCAGGTTCTCATCGGACAGAGTTGTAGGCCATACTATTCCAGGAATATTCCTGTTCTGCCTTCCTGTCGGATTTATCATTCTATTTCTATTTCATACAGTAATAAAAAAACCGTTGCTATCACTTTCACCGCAAACTCATCGGAATCGAATTGCTGCTGGTGCCGAATTTAAATTTTTTCCTTTAAAACAATGTTTTAAAATTATTTTTGCGCTCCTGATCGGTATTCTTTCTCATCTGTTTTTAGACTCCCTTACACATGAAAACAGTTTTTTTACATCGCTCATTCCCTGGCTCTCCTTTTCTATCTTGAATACGCCATTTGGTTCACTCAGAATTTATTTCGTTCTACAACAATTTCTTTCATTTATCGGATTTTTGTTAATTATCCGATGGTATAGCATCTGGTATAAAAATGTAATACATACCCACTTGCATACATCACTGATGAACCGTAATCAAAAAACAAAAGTTCTGCTTTTAATGATTATTTTAACTCTGGTAACAACAGCTGTTATCGTACCGATAATTACATTTTCAGGAAACAGTCTTCATGATGCCGGCTTGTATAAAGCAATTATTTCCAACACAGCCGTAGTTTCTGTTTCTGTAACACTTATGGTTCTTTGCCTCTATAGTATCTGTTGGCATGTTTGCGTGAATTTTTTGCTGAAATCAGTTCCCGATACACAGAAAGAATAAAAACTGATATTGACCTGTTGCCTTATTGAGACCTCTCAGAAAAGTCGCAAATATGCGACTTTTCGACTTTAAATTCGCATATTTGCGACTGAACCACATTCGAGCTTTTTTAGTTAAACATTCATAACTAATTGAATTTATACATTTTATACTATCGTTCCTATTTTGGCACATCCTTTGTATTTCTCCTTGTTATCGCGAATTCGAATTCATTAAAACTTAAACGTTATGAATACTCAAGGAGAATATATGCTGTCTTTCTTTCAAATCATTAAAGTAACTGTTGTTCTGGGTTTCTGTACTCTGAATTCCCTGTTGTTATCTTCATGTGGAAAAGCACCCACAGCTGTCGAACGACCCACATTTGGTACCATTGCTATTAAAGCATTGATAAGTCACTCTCTGATGAAACAAGCTGGAGTGCAGGCGACATCATTTGACAGTATGATCGTTGAGATCGATGCAGAAGATTTCGCTGCACCAGTTAGAAAAAGTATATGTTTAAGATCATCAATTGCTTCACAAGACACTATCTCATCAATCCCATCCGGCCCATCACGGGTGGTAAAAGTCTGGACTGTAAATACTTCGGGAGCTGTTGTACATCGGGACTCCATACAGTCACACACAGTAACCATCGAGCCTGGAGTATGTACTCCTATATCAGTAAACCTGATACCGGCTGCAGGATCGATCTACCTTCAGTTAGGCTCTTTGCCTACATCAATCGATTCCATTGAAGCAATTTTTCTTTCGGATTCCGGGAAAATATGGAAAACTAAAGTTAAGCGCAGCAGCCGCCTATTTCTCTGTATCGATAACATTCCACACTTAACACCCGGCATACTTACAGTAACAACATTCAACACTACCGGAATACAGCTCCATCAGGCTACTACCAGGCTAACAGTAAACGCGATTAAATGTGAATCAGTCGCCCTCTCATTTACTTCAAGCAGTGGGTCGTTGTCAATGACTGCAAAAGTGCAACTCCCTGCTGCGACTATTGTTTCAGCAACATTTGGCCCCGGTGAAGTCGCCACCAGTGAAAATGGTCAATGCATTATCACCGAAATCATGTACGCTGCAAATGACTCCGAATACATTGAAATCTATAATACCACCGCAGCAGCACTTCATTATGATACTCTGACTGTTGAAATTGATGGTACACGCAGACATTTTCCTGATGTCACGATTGCCTCACATGACTATTTTGTTTTCGCAAGAAAAGATCTTCCCTGGGCTGACCGTTTTCACGCTGTCCAGTCGGCACTGGATCTCTCATCAAGTGGTAACTGGATCACACTCAGATCGGGTAACACAATAATAGATCAGGTTATCTTTTCCAGCGGCGGTGACAAACTTGGTTGGCCAGATATAAAAGGAAAAATTGCTATAGAGCTGGACCGCACACATTACAGCGCAACTGATAATAATTTCGGAAGATTCTGGATGGCTGCTAAGGATGTAATTCCATCATTTGAACAGCTACTTGGGACACCTGGGTATTAAATGCCGAACTCAGGTACTTAGGGCCTGTAAAATAATTACTGTACATTCTTCTTGTCTTATGGCTGGATTCTTGCATATAATGTGACACGCTTATTCTTTGACAGGCCCTTAAAGATTTTTTTAATTGCGCACACGCAAGATTAAAGTGTATCAAATCACATTAACTTCAATTTAAATGTATGTTAATTATAATAAAATATTGATTTTATTTCTCTATTAATACATTTTATAAATTAATTTCATTAAATTAATATCTAAGTCGCAGATTTTTTAAGCTGATTTGTTTTTGTGTGCATCGCGTCACAATAAACAGCAATTTAAAGTGAATTAATAGTGCATTAATAACTGACATCATTTAACATTAAATGTATTTCAAATAAACTTCGTTAGATCACTAACGAGTTCCCGGATTAAGTACCATTTTCACAAGGAGCTACAATGTCAGAAACCGCGTGTGCTAATTGTGGTACAACTGTTTCGGAAGAAGATCTTCTCAAGCAGTATACCACGATACTCGATGATTACAAAACTGTGCCTGGCGCTTTGATTCCTGTGCTGCAGATAGCCCAGAAACTCTTTGGATACCTTCCTGAGAATGTACTTCGCCTGATTGCCGAAAAACTTGATAAACCATACAGTGAAGTTTCCGGTGTTGTCAGCTTTTATTCTTTCTTTTCAACCAACCCTCGTGGTAAAAATCTGATCCGGGTCTGCCTTGGTACAGCCTGCTATGTTCGCGGTGGGAAAGAGGTACTGTGTGCCCTCAAAAAACATCTTAACATTGATGTAGGGCAAACAACTGAGGACCGGCTTTTTTCTCTTGAAGTAGGACGCTGTTTTGGAGCTTGCGGACTTGCTCCTGTAATCATGGTGAATGATGATGTTCATCAACGTGTTAAACCATCAAAAATTCAGGGAATACTTGAGAATTACCGTGATTCAGAAGCCACTGAAAGAAAGGGGAACGACTGATGTCTACCCATGCAATCAAATCGGTACAACAGCTTGAAACGACTATAAATCAATGCCGTGAAACATTGAATTCAAATGAATCATCCGAAAAGATTCTTTTATGTGCTGGCGGAGGCTGTATTGCTTCGGGAGCGCTGAAGGTAAAGGATGCGCTTGAAAATGCATTGAAAGATGCTAAATTGGGTGGTAAGTATACTATTATTGATACAGGTTGTCTGGGGCCATGTGCCGGAGGACCAGTCCTGGTTATAGAAAAAGATAAAACTTTTTATCAGAAAGTCACTCCGCAGGATTGCACCGAAATTGTTACACAGCATCTGTTGAAAGGGAACGTTGTTAACAGATTGACCTGGATTAATGAATCGGCTGAAAAACCAGTCCCGGTTATGACTGATATTGATTTTTTTCATCGCCAGACAAAAATTGTGTTACGCAACTGCGGCAGCATTGATCCATTGTCAATAGAATCATACTTCAGTGTTAATGGGTACAAAGCGCTTGCCAAAGTGATCTCTTCAATGAAACCGGAAGAAGTGATCGAGGAGATGAAAACATCAGGTCTTCGCGGACGAGGTGGAGCAGGTTTTCCCACATGGATGAAATGGAATTTTGCCCGTCAATCTAAAGGAGAAGTCAAATACATACTTTGTAATGGAGATGAGGGTGATCCGGGTGCATTCATGGACAGGAGTGTTCTTGAAGGTGATCCGCACAGCCTTATTGAAGGAATGGCTATCGGCGCATTTGCAATTGGTGCCCAACAGGGATATGTGTATGTTCGCGCCGAATACCCGCTCGCTGTAGAAAGACTTCAGAAAGCAATAGATGTTGCTCGTGATTATGGACTCTTGGGCGAAAATATTCTTGGAAGCGGTTTTACTTTCAATCTTGAAATACGAATGGGGTCGGGAGCTTTTGTCTGTGGAGAAGAAACCGCACTTATCCATTCCATTGAAGGAAAACGCGGTGAACCACGACCACGACCACCATTTCCTGCTCAGAGTGGTTTGTGGGGAAAACCCACAGTGCTCAACAATGTAGAAACCTTTGCCAATGTATCGGCAATTATTGAAAAAGGCGGTACATGGTTTGCAAAATTCGGGACCGAAAAAAGTAAAGGAACCAAAGTGTTTGCCCTTGCAGGTGCGATCACCAATTCCGGTCTGGTTGAAGTTCCTGTCGGGACGCCGCTGGGTGAATTGATCTATGACATCGGAGGAGGAATACCGCGAGGTAAGAAATTTAAAGCTGCTCAGATTGGAGGACCTTCGGGCGGTTGTATCCCGCGAAGTTCACTGAATGTTCCACTGGATTATGAATCACTCCAGGAATTAGGGGCGATTATGGGTTCCGGTGGACTTATCGTAATGGATGAAGATACCTGTATGGTTGATGTTGCCAGATTCTTTCTCGAATTTGTTCAGGAGGAGTCGTGTGGCAAGTGTGTTCCCTGTCGTGTCGGAACGAAGCGCATGCTCGAAATACTTGAACGAATATGTCAAGGTAATGGTGAGGAAGGTGACGTTGAGAAACTCATAGAACTCGGAACCCAGATCAAGGATTCCGCAATGTGCGGCCTGGGACAGACAGCCCCCAATCCGGTCTTATCGACAATTCGTCACTTCCGCAAAGAATATGACGATCATATCAGAATGAAACATTGTGAAGCAGGTGTATGTCCTGGTCTTGTCAGGGCTCCTTGTCAGAGCGGATGTCCTGCGCATGTTGATGTGCCTGGATTTGTTTCCCTTGTAGGTGAAAAACGGTATGCCGAAGCACTGCGACTTCATCGTGAACGCAACCCTTTCGCTGCGGTCTGCGCACGTGTCTGTTTTCACACATGCGAAGATAAGTGTCGCCGTTCAACACTCGATACATCTGTTTCAGTCAGGGGGATCAAACGGTTCATGGTCGATCAGGAGATCACCGTTCAACTGCCTGATGTAAAAGAAAATGCTGTGAATGCGATACGTAAAATTGCGATTATCGGTGCCGGACCTGCCGGACTCTCCTGCGCTTACTTTCTTGCGCGCATGGGTTACAAACCGGTCGTTTTTGAAAGTGAACCTCGTCCTGGCGGCATGCTTGTTCAGACCATTCCTTCATATCGTCTCCCACGTGAAACACTGGCTCGCGAAATCCGCATGATAGAAAGAATGGGTGTTGAGATACTTACACAGAAAAGACTGGGGCATGACTTCTCACTTGCAAGCCTTAAAGATGACGGATACGAAGCTGTTTTTATCGGTATTGGAAATCCGGACGGAGTTAAACCGACTATTCCTGGTTCCAACGCGGAGGGTGTTGACGAAGCGGTTGAGTTCCTCAGAGAATACAATCTTCGTGGATCCGTTAAATGTGGTAGTAAAGTAGTGGTGGTCGGTGGCGGCAACGCTGCAATCGATGCAGCCCGTACAGCTCGTCGTCTTGGAGCGGATGTTACTGTTGTGTATCGACGGACCAAAGATCAGATGCCTGCTTATGCAGAAGAGATAGATGAAGCAATGCAGGAAGGTGTATCGATAAAGACGCTGGTAAATCCGATTGAGATTATGGTAAAGGCCAACAAAGTCGCCGGTGTTCGCTGTGTCGAAATGAAACTTGGTGAATTCGATACCTCTGGTCGTCGCCGCGCTGAAAAAAGTGACGATTCGTTTGTTATCGATGCAGATCAGATAATCTTCGCAATTGGTCAGACAGTTGATTGTAAATCACTTTTTTCTGAAATACCACTTGAGGTCATCGATGGAACCCGGCTCAAAGCAAACAATATTACCGGACAAACTTCGGTACCATGGATTTTTGCCGGTGGAGATCTAACCACAGGTCCATCATCAGTAATTGAGGCTATTGCCGGAGGGGAACGAGCCGCAGCAGGTATTGACCTTATGTTTACCGGAGAAGATCACAGCTTCTGGCGGGAAGTAGTAAAGGTTGACACCAGTTACGATCCCGATGCGGATCCGGTACCGTACAAACGCGAAAGACTGCCATTGCTTTCTGTCGAGCGACGCCAGAACAATTTCGATGAAGTCGAAATGCCCTGGGTTGAAGCTGAAGCAGTGAGACAATCGAAACGTTGCTTGCGTTGTGATTACGGAAAATGTTAAAAGATCTGATCAAAAAAGGAGATTTGAATGATTACCTTAAGTATAAATAATTGCCCCGTCGAAGTGAACGAAGGGGCGACGATCCTTGATGCAGCTAAAGCTGCTGGTATACGTATTCCCACACTCTGCCATTTTGAAGGTAAACCGGCACAGGGAGCTTGCAGAGTCTGTCTGGTAGAGGTCAAGGGTGCAAAAACCCTGTCACCGTCCTGTGCGACTCCTGTCGCTAAGGGAATGGAAATATTCACAAATTCTAAAAGGGTGCGGGAAGCTCGACGCACCGTTGTCGAACTGATGTTGTCCGAACATGATGGCGATTGCCAGACCTGTAACCGCAATGATGATTGCGAACTTCAAAGTATCGCACGGGAAATGGGTATTTCCGAAGTACGCTATGAAGGAGAAAGGGCTAAAACACAGATTGACGACAGCACACCAGCACTTGTCAGGGACAATTCTAAATGTATAAAATGTCGCCGCTGCGTGACAGTCTGCAACGAAGTACAGTCGGTGGGAGCTCTTTTTCCGCAAGGTCGCGGATTTGGCACTGTTGTCGGTCCGGCTTTCACGCTGAATCTTGACGGGGTTTCATGTGTTCAATGTGGCCAGTGTGCAGCAATCTGTCCGGTTGGTGCAATAAGCGAGAAAAACAGTATCCCCGAGGTCTGGAAAGAACTCGACAATCCATCAAAGCATGTCATTGTTCAGACTGCACCTGCAATTCGTGCAGCACTTGGTGAAGAATTCGGTTTTGAACCAGGTACACTGGTAACTGGAAAAATGGTGACCGCTTTAAGACGACTTGGTTTTCATGGCGTATTCGATACGAATTTCACCGCCGATCTTACAATTATGGAAGAGGGCACAGAGCTTCTTACACGTCTGAAAAATGCTATTGTTAACAAAGCGCCTGTGGCACTACCTATGTTTACCAGTTGCTCACCGGGCTGGATTAAATTTGCAGAGTATTATTTCCCTGATTTTCTTCCAAATCTCTCCACCTGCAAATCACCGCAGCAGATGTTTGGCGCTGTCGCAAAAACATATTACGCGTCAAAAATAGGAAAGAAACCCGAAGATATCATCGTCGTATCGGTAATGCCCTGTACCGCTAAAAAGTTCGAAGCGGGTCGTCCTGAGATGAATGACAGCGGATATCAGGATGTGGATTATGTTCTGACGACAAGAGAACTGGCCAGGATGATTAAACAGGCAGGAATTGATTTCGCATCACTGCCTGATGGCAAAATGGATTCTCCACTTGGTGCATCATCCGGAGCAGCCGATATCTTCGCCAATACAGGTGGTGTTATGGAAGCTGCATTGCGTACTGCCTGGGAAATCATCACCGGAAAAGAGCTCCCAATGGAAAATCTTCATGTGGTGCCGGTTGCAGGTTTACAGGGTCTGAAAGAGGCTACTATTAAAATTACTGGTACAGTAAAGGAGTGGTCCTTCCTTGAAGGTGTTGAACTCAAAATCGCTGTTGCCCACGGTTTGTCCAATGCCCGTCGCGTACTAAATAGTCTTCGAAACGGAACGGCATCCTATCATTTTGTGGAAGTGATGACCTGTCCCGGAGGATGCATCGGCGGAGGAGGACAGCCACGCTTTACAGACAATTGCGTGCGCGAGCAGCGTATTGCTGCAATCTACAAAGAAGATGAAGGAAAGATGATGAGAAAATCACATGAAAATCCTGAAGTAAAACAGATTTACGAGGATTTTCTAAAACAGCCGCTTGGTGAAAAATCACACCATCTTCTTCATACAAAATACGAAGCCCGCCAGAAAGTATAACGTTCAATAGTATACGGAAACTCCGCATAGTGCGGAGTTTCCGTTATTCGAACCTGAGGAGTTGTTATGAACAGGATTCTTAAAAAGGATCGTTTATCGGAACTGGTATACAGGTTTCGTATAGACGCTCCGCGCATCGCCCGAAGACGAAAAGCTGGACAGTTTATAATATTGCGTCCAAATCCAAAAGGTGAACGTATACCTTTGACCATTGTCGATTCAGATCCGGATGAGGGCTGGATTGAAATAATATTTCAGGCAGTTGGAAAAACCACAATGATACTAGGAGCACTCGAAAGTGGAGAAGCCATCCTCGATCTTGCTGGTCCGTTAGGTCAGCCAACACATATTGAAAAATTCGGCAGGTGCATTTGTATCGGTGGCGGAGTCGGTGTTGCGCCCCTTTATCCCATTGTCAAATCGTTAAAAGATGTTGGTAATGAAATTACTACAATCATCGGAGCGCGTAATAAAGACCTGATAATACTCGAAAAAGAGATTGGTGCGCAGTCAAATCGTCTTTTAGTTACAACCGACGATGGTTCAAATGGAAGAAAGGGATTTGTTTCTGATGTATTCAAGGAACTTTTTCAGGCTGGAGAAAAGTTTGATGCTGCATTTGTGATCGGTCCTGTAATGATGATGAAAGTGACAAGTGGATTGACTGTAGCTTCAGGCATAAAAACCTGGGTCTCACTAAATCCTATCATGATCGATGGAACAGGCATGTGTGGTGGATGCAGAGTTACCGTTTTTAACCAGACCAGATTCGCATGTGTTGACGGACCGGAATTCGACGCTGAGGGAATTGAGTGGGACGAACTGATAAAACGGCTTAACAGTTATCGTATGTTCGAAACTGAAGCACGGGAACAACATCAATGTCAATTGGAAAGTGTGTGAAAATATGATTGCAGAATTAAAAAAAGAAGACCGTTTCCGTCGGACACTGATGCGAGAACAGAATCCGATTGAGCGGGGGAAGAATTTCCTGGAAGTACCATATGGTTATTCTGAAGAGGACGCGATTACTGAAGCATCACGATGTCTTCAATGTAAAAAGCCCCTCTGTACTCAAGGGTGTCCGGTAAATGTACAAATTCCAGAATTTATTGCACTCATTGCTGCAGGCAAATTTCTTGAAGCTGCAAGAAAGCTTAAGGAAACTAATGCACTCCCGGCAATTTGCGGCAGAGTCTGTCCCCAGGAAGAACAGTGCGAAGTTCGTTGTATTTTAGGTAAAAAAGGTGATCCGATTGCCATTGGCAATCTTGAACGTTTTGCTGCCGATTACGAGCGGGAGCATGGTGCAGAGGAAATACCCGATATTAAAGGACCTAACAGTAAACGTGTAGCAGTTATCGGATCTGGTCCTGCCGGGCTTACCTGTGCTGGTGAACTAGTTAAGGAAGGATTTGCTGTCACCATATTTGAAGCACTTCATGAAGCTGGCGGTGTACTGATTTACGGTATCCCTGAATTCAGACTTCCAAAATCTATTGTAAAAAAAGAGATAGCATATCTCGAAAAAATGGGTGTGGTTATTGAACGGAATTTTGTAGCTGGTAAAACAGCAACTGTTGATGAGTTTCTCAATGAAGAGGGTTTTGATGCCGTATTTATTGGATCCGGAGCAGGGTTACCCACTTTTATGAAAATAAAGGGAGAGAATAGTATCGGAGTCTATTCTGCAAATGAATACCTTACCAGAAGTAACCTGATGCGTGCGTATGAGAATCAGGCGCAGACGCCAGTAATGAAAGGAAAATTAGCGGTCACAGTGGGTGGTGGAAATGTTGCCATGGATGCGGCTCGTACCGCATTGCGCCTTGGTGCTGAAAAATCGATGATTGTCTATCGCCGCAGTGAAACAGAGATGCCTGCACGCAGAGCTGAAATTCACCATGCAAAAGAGGAGGGAATCGAATTTCATCTTCTTTGTAATCCCATCGAAATTGATGCAGATGAAAATGGATTTGTCAAAGGAATCCGATGTGTACGAATGGAGCTCGGTGAACCGGATGCATCAGGAAGAAGACGCCCGGTGGTCGTCGAAGGAAGTGAATTTGACATTCGCTGTGATGTTGTTATAATTGCAATCGGAAACACACCTAACCCTCTTATTCCATCAACTACTCCCGATATTAAAGTGTCGAAATGGGGTACAATAGAAGCTAATGAGGCTGATGGAAGGACATCAAAAAGATTTGTATATGCCGGTGGTGATATTGTTACCGGTGCAGCGACAGTTATTCTGGCTATGGGAGCAGGGAAAAAAGCTGCTCAGAGCATAATTGCTGACGTTGGACCTTCTATAGAACAGTAATGGTCAAAAAAGTGAAACATCTTAATTCCTAAAATTGATGAATTCAGATTATTGATTTTCGGAAAAAATTGGAGATTTGTGCATGGCATTAACAAAGTAGATAAGGTTTTCAAGCTCTAGTTCAAGATTAACATTGTTTACGACACAGTCACCTGCAGTTTTTAACTGAATAGGTGCAAAATTCAACACACCCTTGATTCCTGCTTTTACCATAAGATCCAGGGTTTCCTGAGCTGAAATGTCGGGCACACTTATAATGCCGATGTTGATATCGTTTGTTTTTACAAAATCGAAAAGTTCATTGAATGCAAATACGGGTACAGGGAATTTCATATGTAATTTAGATGGATCGATATCAAAAGCCGCAACAATCTTCACACCTTCTTTTTCGAAGTTCTTATATTTCATCAGTGCACAGCCTAAATTTCCTGCACCGGCAATTATGACTTTCTGAAGTTTATTTTTTCCGAGGATATCATTTAGTTTGTCTATTAGTGTATTAATCTGGTAGCCGCCTCTTTTATTTCCGCTGATACCAAAAATTGAGAAGTCTTTTCGAACCTGAGCACTGGTAACTCCCACTGCATCTGCTAAATAATCGGAATAAATTTTATAAAATCCAAGCAATATAAAACGGTGCAAAGCACTTTTGTATCGGGAAAGACGAAGAATGCAGTTTTTATTGGTTACCATAAAGCACCTTTGTTAACTTGTTGATACATAGATATTAAAAAAAATATTCATTTCCGAATTTATAATCAATATTAATTTATGATTTTTTCTTACTATCTGGAAATTTTTTGTATATATTATTTATTGATGGAGTTCTTGAAAACAAACTGTAATTTTTAATGTAGTTTTTTACATGTAAAAATTAATGATCTAAGAAGGGTCTTTCTATGCAGAAATCTACAGCAACAATCAATCCGGAAATTTCTTCACTGGTTGAAAAATGGCGTGATAAAAAAGGCAGTCTTATTATGGTACTCCATGAGATCCAGAACCATTTCGGATATGTCCCTCGAGACGTTTCACTTCAGTTATCAAAAGAGCTTGACATACCACTTGCTCAAATTTACGAAGTTATTACATTTTATAACTATTTCAAACTTGATCCTCCCGGAAAGTACACAATCTCAGTATGCCTCGGTACCGCATGCTATTTAAAAGGGGCACCGGATCTGGTCGACGAAATAAAAAATCTTCTTAATATTAAGGAGGGGCAGACAACCACTGATGGACTTTTTCATCTTGATGTAGTTCGTTGCCTTGGATGCTGCGGTTTGGCACCTGTTATGATGATTAACGGAAAGATTTATGGTAAAGTAAAGCGAAGTGAAGTAATGGGAATTCTTTCCAAATACATGAATAAAGAGTAAATATATGTAACATTCAAAAAGCGCGGAACTAAAAGCCGAAAAACTGATGTGAAAACTAATTATTTAATGCAAACATAGATTAATCTGCTTTGGGGAACTCAATAATAAACATCGTTCCAACATTCATCTGACTCTCAACGTCGATGATAGTTTTGTGCAGAGCCAACAGATTCTTAACAATATACATCCCTTTTAAATATCAGAACAACAGCGATCCGTCACGTATCTGTTCCAGACCCGTTGCAACTTTTTCTCGTGTCTGAGCAAGGAGAGCTTCATCAATGACAGAAACTGCTTTGTTGGCGAAATGCAGGCAACTGCCGCAAGCTTTGCAATCGGTTGTTTTACAATCCTTGTTCATAAATGACCGGATAAATTCTTCAGGGATTTTTTTATTATCCAAATACAAGTGTTCATCAACTGAATGTTGAAATATAAATGAAAACTCCCGCCCCTTCTTAAGACCTTTCAATCCTGCAGGACCTGGTTTTTTAAGGAACTTTTTGACTAACATCTGAGGAGTTCTGGTAGCAGACTTTTTCATATCAACCATCTGCCCCAAAAGACTCAGCAAGTTTCCATCATAGTTTCTTTCACAATACGCTTTTACTCTTTCGGCAAGGATATCAGTTTTTGAATTTCTTTCAAGAATTTTAAGCATGTCAATACCAACATCTTCATAAGCAGAAACATCCTCCGGACGAATCCACCTGATTTTCATGAGTTCATCTATTCGGTCGAGTCGTTTTCCGAAACAATAGAGGAGAAATGGGTTTGCCAGGACAGATTCTTCACCTCTGGTACCACAATGAGCAGAATTGTTTGCATGCGTGTGTGCATTTGGACAGTTGTAAACACATCCGACATTTGCGATCAGTGTTAGTTGACACTTAATCGACTTTCTTATTGCAGCTAAAGTTTTGAAATCGCGGTTGATATGCTCTGAAAGCATGATCATATCGACCCCAAGATCTTCAAAACGTTGTGCCTGCGCGACCTCTGCAACCTTCTGGTACGTGGAAAGATTCACTTTTAATTTTGGAAAATTCTTTTTGACAATAGAAATAAGGTGCGGATTAGAAATAGTAACAGCATCAATACCAGTTTCACAAATCCATTCAAGGTGTTTCATAATATCCTTGAACCCTTTAATTGTCAATTCTTTATTACCAGTACAGGATGCATTGAGGTTAAGATCGAACTCCCATTTCTTCTGATGAACCAGCTGCACAAACTCTTTTACTTCCCGTTCCGTAACTTTTTGAATCTGATTATTTGCCCTGCCACTGGAAATTATAGAATCTGGCATACCTCCAAAAAGAGTGTGCACTTCAGGAAAATCGATTCGATTGATTAACTCGGGGTCCCAGTTACATGCTACAAGGTATTTCATTTTTGTCTCGATTTTTTGTTGTTCATATAGATCTAAATATAGTCTATTTTATTATAACCAGGCAAAATGGAATGGATATTTCTTCTTTAATAATGTCAAAATGATTGAGACTGGTTTTCAATTTGGATAAAAAATGGAATACTCAATAAAGCAAAGAGAAAATCAGGGTGATGAAACTTACGCTCTTAATTTCATCACCTTCAAGAAAAATCATTACTTTTTAGAACTCAACCCAAGACCGACTCCAAGGTTAAGGTACAATCCACTGAACTGAAGATCTGGTCCACCTTCAACCTGTCCTACGCCACCAGGATCAACATCGCGACGCCAGTTTAGCTTAACAGGCAAAAAAGAGTACCCAACCTCAAAGTGCATCATCAAACCAAAATCCAGGCCAGGAAAAAGGGTAAAAAAATGCTTGAAAGGTTTATACCAGTCTATCCCAAGAGCCGCATCGGTGACAAAACCGACCTTCCCCATTGTTACCATATAGTCGCTATTGTTTTCCATAACATAGTCAAACTGCCTGTCTTCAGGATCAATTTCTGAGATTGCCTGAAAAATGAATGACTGTACCCCGGCACCAACCATCGGGTATGCTTTAATTCCAAAACGATTTTCTTTAAAGAGGTTAAAGCCGATATTAGCGATCCCCATACCTGCAGTAAGTTTTAGATCTTTTAAATTCTCTGTTTCAGAATGCGCTGCCGGATCAGCAGTCGAAAATTTCCGGTAATCAAATATCCCGAATGCGCGACCACCAATGACAAGTCGTTGCCCCAGAACAAGATGCCCTTCCCCACCAAATGTCCATCGGTTGTTCACAAATTCGGCACCGTTATATCCCCAGTTTGTTTTGAGGATGTCATTGAGTGGCTCCAAATTAATAAATTTCTGCCCCACAAGAAACGAACCATAGATACCATCCTGCGACCTGACCTGACCTGCAAGCGAACACAGCAGCAGCATCGACAATAAAATCCGCATACCTTCTCCTTTTTTATGTGTGAATGAGATATTGTACGGATTTTAATTGTAACCTTCTTGCTATGACATAGCAACCCGTTTGTTTTCCGGGTCGCTCAACAAGCTCTTCATAAAAAACTTCTGGAGTAAAATTTAAACGGAGGGGAGGATTTCCAATTACCTTTAATCAGTTCCTTTATTGCTGACTCACGGTAATCCTTCTTACGGTACCCCGCCCCGAAATCTCAGGATAGTACATCGCTTCAGCTTTGGGGGGCTGGCCAGATAAACCTACCAGGAGTCGCAGGCTTCAAAAGATACCTTATCTTGTAAACACCTGCCGGCATATCATTATAGAAGTGAAGAACCCTGTTATCACAAAATTCCCTATGTGAAGGTGATTGTGGTCTATTATAAGTTGTAACCTCCCTTGCAATTGACTGTTCACCACTGGTAAGTGCGGGATCTATCGCTTCACATCCTGCAGGTATGGGATCATCAATTGCTACAATAGGTAATATTCTGATCACAACGGATATTCAGTTCGACCTGTATACATTGACCGAGATTATGATCCTTTGTAATCTCACACTCAAATTATGCTGTAATGATTACAAAGACCACATTATTGCTTATCACTATAAAAGTCCAGGTGAAGTTATCTGGATTGGTAGTTATATTCCTGTTTCTGTTGGCTGATCTGTTTTCGTGCACCATTCGGTAAATGAGCCTTCGTAAATTTTGACCCATGGATAATTAAGTACATGCTTGAAAACTATATACGCAGCAGTAGCTTCTCTGCCTGTTCCGCAGTAGAGAATAAGATTTTTTTCTGGCGAAATATTTCTGGTTGATGCGAGTTCTTTCAAAAATGATTGTGATCGAACTTTTCTGGCATTGTCATGTTCCATAAGAAGGCGCCAGGGAAGATTTTTGGCACCAGGGATATGACCTGGTTTACTCCATATTGAATCTCCTTTGTAAATCGAATGAGGGCGGATATCAACCACCATGGAAGAAGGTGCGTCTTTCAACTCACAAAACTGCGAGTAAGTGAGAAAAAGGGAATCATCTACTGATGCTGAAAAATCAGAAGGTTCTATTGACGGAAACTCTTTTTCCACTTTGTATCCTGCTTGATTCCAGGATTCGATTCCTCCATCAAGCAGATAAATTGATGGATGGCCGAACCTGTGAAATGTATACGCTGCCATGGTCTGTTCAAGCCCATCACCCCAGCCAGAAAATTTTCCTTTACCGCCGTATACCACAATACTGCGATTTTTCGCTACCCCTGCAGAGCGGAAAATGGTTTCCAGGTAGTTGCCCGGTACATATTCGGTTGGTAAATGGTTCTGGTACATCCTGAAATGCTGCTCGTTAATGTAAACAGCACCCGGAATATGTTCAATGATATAATCATGTACATCAGGCTGCAAATCAATAATCGAAATTGAATCAGAATGTAGGTTTGAGTTCAGAACTTCAGAAGAGATATAGTGAATTCCATTTTCACCAAATAAGCTCATGAGGTCACTCCTTTTGAAATGTGTGTGTTGAATGTATCTACTACTTATTTTCTTGCATAATCAATGCCACTTGAACTTTTGCTGCCTGCTAAATGATTGAGCGGTTAAGATTTTTCAACAAAAACGGTTATTTTATTTGAAAAAAATTGCCATTGTAATTGATCCGAAAGAGATCTGTTTAAAGGAGAAAATCCAACTGATAATCAGCGTTGTCTATCGGGAGGCTGAAGAATGTGGTGTAAAGATAATGTTAAGGACATGTCATTACAAGTACTTTATAAAAATAAAGCTGATCACATAATGGAAAAAAATGCAGGTGAGTAGTTATGGACTAACCTAAAGTATTATCTGAACTATTTTCTCCTATCGGAATGAGAGTTGCAATACCATTTCCGAATCGATTTATTTTGATGAGAGTCTGGTCTCAATACAGTTGTAAACCCTGTTCAATAATTCGGAGAGAGAATCATGGATCATTTTTTTACAAGCGATGATACACGAATCTACTACAAAGATTGGGGTAGTGGACAACCGGTAGTTTTTAGTCATGGGTGGCCATTGACATCTGATGCCTGGGAGTCACAGATGACCTTTCTGGCATCACGGGGGTTTCGATGTATTGCGCATGATCGACGCGGTCATGGGCGATCTGGAGAGCCTTGGTCGGGTAATGATATGAATACTTATGCTGCCGATCTTGCCAAACTTATTGTAATGCTTGATCTTAAAAATTGCGTTCTTATTGGCCACTCTACAGGTGGAGGAGAAATAGCGCGATACATCGGAATGTTTGGAACTGAACGTGTGGCAAAAATTGTGCTGGTATCTGCCGTAACACCGCTAATGATGAAAACACAGACAAATCCTGATGGAATCCCGATGGGTGTCTTTGATGGATTTCGGGATGCGTACCTGTCTGACCGGGCTCAATTCTTTCTTGACATAGCGAGTGGACCATTCTATGGTTTTAATCGACCTGGCGCAACAGTATCTCAGGGGCTTATCAACTCATGGTGGAGACAGGGAATGATGTCTGGCCATGTAAATGCACTTGAGTGTATCAGGGCTTTTTCCGAAACCGACTTCACTAATGATTTAAAAGCGATTAATGTACCGACACTTATTATCCACGGTGATGATGATCAGGTTGTCCCCATCGATATAAGTGCAAGGGTTTCGGCTAAAATCATGCCTGGTGCTATTCTCAAAGTTTACAAAGGTGGGGCACACGGTCTGCCTGAAATAAGTAAGAGCAAGATAAATGGCGATCTGATTGAATTTTTAGGATCATAATAAATGGCCTGCCAGATTACCATCAAAAATCATTTCAGGAAACTCTGCTTACTTCACGATCCATCTGGCAGTCAGAAGACCCATATTTACATCTGTATTTTCTTCTCTTATAGTTGTAAAGTACACACCAGATGAAAGTTCGGATCCCCTAGTAAAGAGTTTTTCAAGTACAATTCGTTTATTGAAAGGACTAATCCTATTTCTGAAAACAGCACGTCCCGAGAGAGTATGTATTTCAATGATTAACACATGATTGTCCGGTAAATCGCCTGACAGAATTCCATTTACAATATAAATTTTTCTTTTAGGCAGTCCAGCTTTATTCTTTCTGACTACATCAAGCCCTGATAGATTTCTCGGCACTACAGCCCATTGGGGTGACGAAGTATAATCCTGTTTCGGGGAACGTGTTTCGTATTTTACCCAGGCATTCACCCGCCTGGTGCATTGCAGTCAACAATAGCCGCAAGACCGGGCTGCATGTTACTGCCATAACTTGTCGGACTGTCGGGGTAGCCATCCATGAGCAATCCGGTACACGATGCGGCATTTGTAAAATTGGCACGATAAAGCTCCCCGAAGGTCTGGTATTTTTCGGCAGCCGATTTTCCAACCTGTAGTGAATAGGTGGATGCGTGAAGCCAGCAGTAATCAGGATCGGTCATTCTACCGGCAATAAAGCGGGACTTGAAAAAAAGAAAAGTTTTCGCCTGAGTAAATCCAAGATCTACCAGATACCCTATACTGTAAGTAAAAAAATCATCCTGCCATGGCGCAATACCGTAAGGTGGATAAGAAAACGAGCTGCCATCCTCAAGATACCCAAGTCGGTTTGTTTTTAGGGTATCTGAGTATTTTGCGGTGTAATAATCAATATTATAATTTAATCTTGCCAGTAATCCTGCTTTCTGTGGATGATCATCAGGTATGATAAACGCCGCCTGACCAAGTGTCCGAAGGTCCCACGCCTGACCGCGTGCCTGAAGTGATTTAAAGAGACCCTTACCTGCATCGCGGTAACCGGGGTTGGTATAGAACAGATTCCAGTTTGTCCAGAACAGAAGTTCTTCAAGGTAGAAATAGTCACCCGAAATAAGGTATGGAAGATAGGCGATCGAAGGTTGATGGGCATCATCAGGAGTGTGCATTTCAAGGCCATTCGTGACGTTCGGGAAGGACTCATATTTTTCTGTCTTGGGGTTGTAGGTATCTCCCTGATTACCAAGGATTGTCATGTATGGATAATTTTCCAGCGTCACCGGCATGTTTTTAAGTTTGTCGCGATAATGCACCTGGTAACTTCCCCCGCAACTGCCATTGGCTAGTACATTTGCTTTCGCATCAGGATCCATGGACATGAGGTAGAGTGCCGCAAACCTGGGAAGTGGTCCGATATCTTCATGAGCGCCGGTTTCGGGCATATAACTTGTCAGATCACCGCAACTCATCGGCTCGTAACTGTTTTTCATTGATGAGAAAACTGTTTTATTTATGGTGACATGGCGGTCGTAATTAGGAACCGATCTGTTTGCCAGAAGGTAGTCCATATCATATTTGACATCGGCTTTCTGCTCGATTCCCCACCATATTATTTTATGCCAGCGACAGTGGTGGGTGTGTTTCAGACCAGTCTTTACATAAACTGGTGCACCCGTAGAACTGATCGATATATCATAGATGTACCCCTGTGGGTCAGGCTCGAATGCCCAGCAGTTTTCAACAACAACATCGGTTCGCACACTTGTCAAACCAGTATAAGCACGAATATGGAAAGCAATGTTCAAATGCGGATGTGCCATACCATCAGTTGTTTTCGGTGAACCGTTGACAATCCACTCATCTGCTAGCGGCCCCTGCAGCCATGTTTGAGCGTTTCCTCCTGTCTGAACAGTGGTTAACAATGATTTCGCCGAGGTCGTATAGGCGACCGATCCGATGGTGATTGTTACCGAGACATCGTATGTCGAGGCAAGAAGGTCAGTAAGTGAAATAGTATTGGCTTCATTAACAGGTGTAATTGGCGACAACTGTATCCGTTGTGTTGTACCCGCAGCAATGGATGCACAGTGAGCAGTCAAAACAGCATGTCGGAGCGATTCGTCGGCCCAGGTTGCTTTGGCGTCGGTCTGAATATCGAGTGATGTACCATTTAGCAATTTCGCGCCCACAACATTACCCGCAGGTATATCTCCCGCCGCGAATACATGGCCAAACGTGACAGTTGCATAGGTCAACTCCAAACTGGTTGGATTGACGATATCGATAATAATCGGAGGTGCAGCTTGTGCAACCGTAAACATAGCCGATATTATAAATGGCAGTAGTATGCGCCATGTAGCTGGAAGTGTTCGTCTCGAAGCGTGTACATGATAGCTCATCAGGGTCTCCTGAGGAATAGTGAGTACGAATAAAGGCGTGTCAAGAATCGCATATCTGAAATATTTTTAACGAATAATATTAATCACCCGATTAATCATTGTACCATCGGTTTCTGTTTGAACAATGTAGATACCTGCTGGTATTCTGGTATTCCTTTGTGGAAATCCTGTCATCTTAGCCACACTTTTGCCACAGGAATCGAAAATGCGAGTTTTTCCATCTGTATTACCCGCTATTTTTTTCCTCGAATTTCGTATGACAGTACTTCCGGTATGCGGTTTATACACAAAAACGTTCTTTTCGGAATTATTGACAAGAACAAATACATCACTCTTCGGTGAATAGCGGAATCTTCCAAACGTACCATTAGATGCTGGTGATCCGGGATCATCACCTTTACCTTCGTACTTTTCCCATTTACGTGTTGCGACATCAAGAGTGTACACTGTTTTCCCGCTTTTCCAGACAAATATCTTCCGGCTGAGCGGATGGTACGCGGCGCCATTATAAGGGCCAAGCCCGCTGGTTTCTCCGGTTGTGGGAATAACCTGTGGTTCTGCTGTCGGGTTGTCAACATTCCACGCTTTCACATCATTCCCGATTAGTACCAGTTTGCGATTAACCACATCTACGTCAGCAGTACCCGAAGGGTAAAGTCCTCCCCATGGATTGACCTGACCGGAACTCCAGGTATTCTTTACAGGATCAAATACCCCAAGTCTGCTGTTGCTCGAAACACAGTGAAGAAATGCCCTGTCGGTTACCGGATCATAACCCGAAATGGCATTGATACCTGTTTCCACAGGAACAGAAGCAAGAACATCCCATTTTTTTGTCTCGAAATCAAACATGAATGTTTTACTGCTTCCGGCATTTCCGTCCGGGTAGCAGCTGGCCATACCGAAACTGCAGAATTTGTCTATAGATGGAATATACTGAAGGTAATTATAAGAGTGCACGGACCGTGGATTTCCATCCGGGTACAGGCAGGTTTTCGGATCACCACCAAAGTCGGTACTCGGTCCCCAGATCCGCTCCCATTTGAGAATATTGAGATCGAAAACATACACCGAATTGTCGGGTGAGTCAGCATGTCCGCCACCCCAAATGATCAGCCGGTTACGTTTTGTATCGAATGCCCCTCCACTCCAAGCACTGATATTCGCAGCACAGTAATAGTTCCACACTCCATCAGTGAGACCCGGACAGACATCACGCATACGCGAGTTTGGAATTTCATACCACTGGCCCGGAGTCAAGGTTTCCAGAGGGCCAGCGAAAACGGATATCGTAAGAGCTACACATGTAACAAAAATTAATCCAGACATTCTCATACGCAACCTTCTTTCTGAAACGTATTAACCTGTGCGATTTAAAGTTATGGTTTTTTGAATCCTTCAACTATCGCCCATCCCGGATTAGTACTGTTCATATATTCATATGCACCAATATCCGGATCTTTATCTCTCCTGGTTGTATTGAAATCAATTAAACTGAACAGTGTTTTCGAGCCCGCACCGATAAGTGATGACCCTGATGCAGGATAGAAATCCAGTGCTGAAGGATTACGCAGGTCGATTGATGGATTACCCACCAGAAAGCCCGGCCCGGCTGTTTCATGTGTATTGTTATATATCGAGCCACCACTTGTCACAATACCGTCTATTTTAAAAACAGCATTGTTTGCAAATACATCTGTTGAGTCCCAATCCGTCAGAAACAATGAATCACCGCTGTAAAAGGTATTATTGTATATGCTTACGAATCCGACCTGCGGACCTGAGTTCCCGTATGAGTTAACCGGAATTTGGCAGTTAAAAACAATATTGTTTCTGACAATCGCATCTCTGTAAGCACCAACACCTTCCACCGTATTCCAAATAGCGTTGGCTTCAATTATCGACGACATAGTTCCGCCGGAATTGCTGCCACCGATACCGTAAGTGATTATACCTGCTTCTCCGCAGCGGTAAATAACATTATCGCGGACAAGCATCGAGTAACAACCCGCTCTTAAACTGATTCCATCTCCAATCGCAAGCACACTGTCACCAATATCGTGGATCCAGTTATTGTCGATAACCCAGTTGTTTGGTGCAGCGCCGGAGGTGTTGCCAATCCTGATGGCTGTTGGTGCTTCACCATTGAGATGGTGGATGTGATTGTGGATAAGCGTGATTTTATTGTGCCCGCCCACGGCATTGATACCATTCCCAAGGGTGTTATGGATACTGCAATTACGGATAGTAATGTGATCACATTTACTATTATCAATGAATTTAATGGCATCAATGTCAGGCTGTAGTGAATCGATTTCGATTCCCTGCAGGGTAACATACGAAGCATCACTAATGTTGATGCAATTATCAGTGGCTTCCGGATCTCGAAAAACGGGAGTATCGCCCGGAACAGCACTGATGAGTACGGATTGAGCCGAATTTCCTGATACCGATACCAGGAGACCAGACATCCGATATATCCCTCCGGCAACATAAAGGGTATCACCTGGCAGGAGCGCATTGATTGCCGTTTGTACATCACCACCCGGCTTTACCGACAATCTTTTTCCCGGGAGTGCACTCGCCGATACTGTATCCCGTGAAATTATACTGATATTATTTACAATAGATTGAGAAGACATTGCCGGAGTCGCGTTTTTCATATAAACAATTGATGGAATGATGCCTTCAGGGAGGGAATCGATATACACAATGTTTCCGCTGGCTGTGGACGAATCGAACTGTATAGAACAGGTAGTTCCGGGAATTGCGATTATCCCGCCGGCATTTCTAATTGAATCGGGGAGTATTATCCGTAAGTTTCCGGCATCACGAACGGTGTCGCCGGCAACGTTTGTCGTCCGCGAATTTTCAACTGTCACATTCCTGATTATTGCGCGTTTAAGACTTGAAAGCTGTTTTATCTGAAGGGTGTAGGTTCCGGCAGAGATGTTGTCAAGTACATATCTGCCGAGCCCGTCTGTTGTATCAACCTGAAAGTCAGCGTGTGCATTACCCGGAATTCCGATATATTCTGTCGGAACCAGCTGTACAACCGATTCCTCTGCCGGTGTTCCATCCGGTTCAAACAGTATTCCGGCCACTCGCGAGTTTCCTGCTTCGACTCCACCGCCCGAAACCGACATGTTAGAGCATCCGTTGAGAATGTGCAGCAGCATTATAAAAATTATTATAAGTATATACAACCTACACTGCATTGCTATCATCCTTTTTCATAATTTTGGATCGTGGCAACAATTGAAACCCAACATGCGCAACCATATCCGGATTTTGATCCTTTGCTGCTATGGTCAGGAGCCGCTTACGAAAATCCTGTATCTCTGTTTTGATTCTCTGATAGGTTGCATGGTTTATTCCAAGCGTCAGAGAAGAAATATCCCGGTCGTCACCATCGACAATTGAGAGCTCCTCAGCACACCAATCAAGATTACGGCGGTGGAAATTTGCAAGTATTGTCGAGCGTAATTCAGGTCCTGTTGTCAAAATTGCATCTGCAGGAACAAACGCCCCCATTTCATTCTTCTTCAGAAATCTGTTTTTCAGAAGAAATTTCACCGCACCTGCAGCCTGCCTGACACTGATACGGGGTGTCACCATGTTTGCAAGAGTAGCGTAACCATTCCTGCAGTCTACAAAGTGAAGAAGCTCCAGGACAACGGGATAGTACCATTTTCCGAAAAACTTCAGCTGATTGTCCTGAAGGCAGTATTCACTGTTCATTGCCCTTATTTCCATAAGCTCTTTAAGAAATGGCTCTTTTTCAGACAGTAACCGGGACTTTCCATAATGCACAAGGGTACTGAAATAGCGTGCCTCGCGCTTGGAAAGACCTAATGCGGTAATAAAATTGTTAATATATTTTGGCGAAAGTTTACGTTTTCCAGTCATGACACGCTGAAGATATACGGTTCCGGGTATTCCGGCTTTTTTTAAAAAGGAACGGTGGGAAAAAGTCGGATCCTCCGACTTGTTTAACGCGTAGTAATCAGTAAGATACTTGCGATAATCAAGATAGTCGAATATATCCGGTGTCTTTGCAACAGGAGTCATCGGATACCATATCCTTCAGGTCGTACTAAAAACTGCACTGGCAAAGCATGTAGAGGTATTGATTCAGACTGTACTTTCCTCCCAAGAAGTGTGCAGGTACCTTTTAACTGGGAATAACGAGTGTTTCTTATCGTAGTGCTGATTTGTTTATCGATCAGAGCAGTTCCGGTAGAGTTAAATTCAAACGCACCGATATCGATGCCCCCCTGGTTGATCCGAACATTGCCGGAACAATCGTAGCTGTAGTTGTATTTAGGCATGAGCGGGTAGTTGGCAGCAATGCCGGGATCACTACCTTTATTAATGCCTGGCGCAGTTGCACGTAACCGATAATCGTATAAAGTACGATTTAGAAATCCCGGATTGTTTGTTGATATATTTGTAGTTGTATCAGCCGAACCGTTGATCGTGGTGCCAGGGCCGACAAAAAGGTTGTTGCAGACTTTTGCGCGTAAAGCACCTGATGCAATGCTGATAAATGTTCCGGAGGCGCGATCATTCACTATGGTATTGTTAATCACGTACAGGTCTTTTCCTGTGTTGCTCAGCCCCTCTTCTCCATAAGTAATAATTGCGGGATTGTCGGTCAATGGGCCCTGCTGGATTATATTCCCGATTAAGTATGATGTTCCTCCATTCGGCAGATCGACTTCGTAGCTTGCAGTACCATCTGCTTCATCCATGATTCTATTGTAGAGTATCTGATTTATCTGAGCGCGGCTCTTTATTGTATGTCCAATTTTTGCATGGTGTGTATAAGAGAATATGAGCGTGAAACTTGCAGCATTTCCGATATACATATTATGAGAGTAACCATCACCAAAGCCGTTGTGGCTGAACTCGCTGTTTTCTATTGTCACATTGCACAGACTGCCGCTGCCACCCAGGATTCCGTTTTCATTGTCGTGAAAGAAGCAGTTTCTAATGGTGATATTGCCGCCTTCAATCCGTATACCCGCTCCGTTCTGATCCGGTACAGACGCTCCTGAAAATTCGATGTTTTCAATTACCGTGTTATTCCCCTGAATAACCCAGATCGCCTTTCCGTTCGATATGTTTGATGGTGCAGTCAGATGCGCAAATCCCGATAGCGCGTGAAGGGTAAGATCATTGACCTTCCATGTTCCTGACTGGTTGGAATAAGTTCCTGGATCAATTTCGACTGTATCCCCGTTTTTTACCAACGATGTAACATCTGATGGCTTCGTATAGTCTCGGGTAGGACCGATTAACAGTTTCGCAGAAAGTACTGTTTCAGAGGAAAGAAAAATGGAGAAGGCTGTTAATAAAATTGGTGGTAGTTTATTTAAACGATTCATCTGAATTGACCTAATTAAATAAATGACAGGTTCATTCAATTAATAGTATACTTTCAATGCAATGAGATTATCCTGAAAAAATGTAATTATGATTCAAAAATATGGATACAGCTGGATACATAAAAATACAAAATATCCTATAATTACTCCATATAATGTCCGATTCTTTTATTATTTATTCATCGAAATAGATACATATTTTACGAATCAAGTGTATAACTATGAGTACAATTTTATTGATTGATGAGTAAAGGAGGACATGCTCTCGCCAGGGTGTATTTTGCAATGTGCAAAAAAATTGACCGAATAATGATATGCAAATAGTGCGGGTACTATATAATATATTTTAATCTGATAGCTATTAATTACACTCTTCATCCACTGCCTCCAACAGGGGATCTGGAAACAGCGGCAGTCCTGAAACAAGTAGTCAAAGCAAGTCGTGCACTCGCAGAACTGAAAAGTATCTCAGGAACGATTCCAAATCTGGGCAATATTGATAAGTACATTGCCGCTACTTGAAGCTAAGGATAGTTCAGAAATTGAAAATATTATCTCAACTCACGACGAGATCTACAAACAGGAGATTTTCGTCAAAACCTCGAAAACGCTGCCGCCAAAGAGGTTTCTGATTATAGCATTACTTTACGGGAAGTACCGGGGAACAGATAAATGGGATGCGGACTTGTCCCCCATGGGTATGACCGGAAATAACAAGATCTGCTTTTGTATGGATTATCGTATCAGCACTGTCGGGATTATGTGCAAGAACAATCCGGCACTCATTTTTTGGAATTGGGGCCAGAAGTTCATCGATAAGCACCTCTGTATCCTCCCATAGATCTCCTGCACCTGCAAACCAGAGTACTTGCCCGTTCCGCACAATTTTACGTATCTGATTTCGCAGGTTTTGACCAGTTCGGTTCAGCCAGTATGTTGACCGGTCAGTATCTGCCCAGTGATCATGATTTCCTAAAACAGATAATACTCCTGCAGGAGCATTAAGTTTTGATAATTCTGGCCAAATTGTGTTAACCTGCTTTGATGAATATTTTTCATGAACATAATCGCCGGTACAGACTATCATATCACACGGAATCGAATTCACTTTTGAAAAGACGCTTTGCAGATGGGAAAGAGAGACTAAAAACCCATAATGAAGATCGGTGAGATGTACGATAGTAAAATGTTCAAATGCAGTTGGCAAACGAGGAATTGGGATCCGGTATCTGTTAATCTGAACAATTGAACGCTCAATAAAAACGGTATAGGTGCCTGTGAACAGTGCAGTGCCTGCACATAATCCTATTTTCAGCAAATTTCTTCTGGATTCATTAGGGTTATTCATGATTGATTATTACGATGAAATGGTGTGTTTATTAAAAGAGTGTTAATAAATTTATAAAACACGATAATGGTATAGTAGAGATTGTTGAGGCTTTGCAAAAGGATTGAGGAAACGAAAATTGAGTAATATGCGATTAACACCTGCGACCACAAATCTCCATGGGTATGGGGAAACCAGACGTGTGCCGGACCAACGAACTTTCGGGCCCCATACCCGCCGCCAGGTCCATACAAAAAAAGGCTATGTGACAATAAGACTGTTAATTCACAACTCTGTCCTTCAAAAATTTCCAATCCATTACATTACTTATTTCGATCGATCTCAATTAATTTCAACTTTTCATATTCTCTCTACCCTTAAAACCTCTTCATGTAGTATCTTTGAATACTGATATACTAGCATGAGGCGTAATTGTTCCGACACAGCGTGAATTATCAGTTACATAGCACCAAAAGGAGCCTATTTTGAAAAAAACAGTACCATTTTTTCTATTAGCGTTAATTTTTCTAATCGGTTGCGGATCTCAAAACAGTGGCCCCAAACAACAAAGTGCCTCATCCGGCACAACCTCTTCTACTAATGATTTTGCTGCAATCCAGAAAAAAGCTGAACAGTTTGTCCCTGAAATTGGTACTCCCGGGGGTGAAATAATCCTTTCAACCTTCTCTGATCCAAAATCGTTCAACCCGATTACTTCCACCGAAGTGACCACTTCAGAATTTACCTCTTATATGTATGAAGGGCTAACCACGGCAAATGGTGTGACCCTCGAACCGGAAGCTCATCTTGCAGATTCATGGGAGACCTCTGCTGATGGATTAACCTGGAAATTCCATATACGGCCGGGAGTGGTCTGGTCTGATGGGAAACGACTCTCCGCCTATGATGTTGAGTTCACATTCAATGATCTCATTTATAACAATGATATCAATCCTAATTCGGCACGAGACCTTTTCCTGATCGAGGGTAAAAAAATCATAGTGAGGGCAATTGATTCAAACTATGTTGAATTTAAACTTCCTTTCCCCTATGCGCCATTCCTGCGTTCACTCTCACAGGAGATTCTTCCTAAGCATGCCTATTCAAAATTTGTAAAGAATAAATCATTCCCGACGGAACTTGGGATCAAAACACCTCCTGAGCAGATGGTTACCAGCGGTCCATATATGCTGGAGACTTTTATTTCTTCTCAGAAGATTGTTCTTAAAAAGAATCCTGACTACTGGAAAACTGATGTCAAAGGAAATAAACTGCCCTATATCGATCGTGTCGTTTACATGATTGTACCTGACCAGAATACCCAGCTTTTAAAATTTTTAAAAGGTGAAGTGGATTTTCTTGAAGCAAAGGGTGACGGATATCCGGCACTCAAAAAAGAGGAGGCACAGTCCAACTTTTCAGTGTACCGACTTGGCCCCACCCGGACGTCTCAATTCCTTTTTTTCAACCAGGATCTCGATCGTGATCCTAAAACAGGTAAATTATATGTTGACAGTATCAAACTGTCCTGGTTCAGAAATGTCAACTTTCGCAAAGCCATTGCACATGCTCTGGACAAAGAGAGCATGATTAGCATAGTAATGAATGGGCTTGGTTATCCACAATGGGCAGCACTCTCACCCGCAGAAGGCTCCTTTTTCAATCCGGATGTCGCCCAATATCCGTACGATATCGAAAAAGCGAAAAAAATCCTTGCAGATGAAGGGTTTATTGATAAAAACGGTGATGGTGTTCTTGACGACAAAAACGGTAACACTGTAGAATTCTCTCTTATTACCAATACCGGCAACAATGAACGGATGAAAATCGCAGAAATTATCCGTAAAGATCTTGAGACTTTAGGTTTCAAAATCCACTACCAGCCGCTTGAATTCAATAGTCTTATCCAGAAAACCAGCAATCCGCCCTATGAATTTGATGCCGTCCTGCTTGGCCTTACCGGCTCAGTCGACCCGCATTTCGGAATCAATGTCTGGAACTCCAGTGGTTCACTGCACATGTGGTATCCGCGCCAGAAAAAACCATCAACCGACTGGGAAGCAAAAACCGACAGTCTTTTCGCAGCCGGAGTCAAAGAGATTGACATCACAAAGCGCAAAGCAATTTACAATGAATGGCAGCGAATTACAGCTGAAAACCTGCCGCTCATATACACTGTCACTGCAGAACAGATCTTCTGTATTCAGAACCGCTTTGGTAACCTGAATCCATCTGTGGCGGGCGGACTTCTTCATAACCTTATTTATATGTATGTTAAGAATGCTCAGGGATGATGCTGTATAATGCGTGATGAAATTATCCGTAGGACACTGATATCGATACCACAGCTGCTGCTGATCTCCTTCATTACGTTTCTGCTTATCGATCTGGCGCCGGGAGATGTGCTTGCCCGTTACCGGTTCGATCCACGAATCCGACCGGAGACTGTCAAGCAGATTGAGGCAAAGTTTCATTTTGATAAGCCGGTTATCGTGCAGTATGGTCACTGGCTCCTGAGACTCATGCAGTTTGATCTCGGGTACTCGTTTTCCCGCGATGCTCCAGTTACAAATGTAATTGGCGAGCGTCTCTTTAATACATTTCTACTTTCGTTTCTATCGATTCTCTTTACATGGCTTATCGCCATCCCACTGGGAATTTATGCGGCTGTCAAACAGTATTCAATAGGCGACAGGATCATGTCGTTTATCTCCTATTTCGGCATGTCGCTCCCGACTTTTTTTCTTGCGCTTGTGATTATGTATATACTTTTTCAGTTGCGTGCAATTCCCTTTTTAAACGCAATTCCAATTGGCGGTATGATCTCTGCCGGATATGAAAACATGTCCTTTTTTCAGAAACTTGGTGATCAGGCGGCACATCTGATACTTCCTGTATTCGTCCTCACCATAAATGCACTCGCAGGTCTTCAGAGGATAAGCCGTGGAAACATGCTTGAAGAGCTTCGTAAACAATACATCACTACTGCGAGAGCGAAAGGACTACCCGAAAATAAAGTTGTCTATAAACATGCATTACGTAATGCGATTAATCCGTTAATAACCCTGTTCGGGCTCGAATTTTCATCACTGCTCAGCGGTGCAGCTCTTCTGGAAACGGTTATCAACTGGCCCGGCCTCGGGAAACTCATGCTTGAAGCAGTCCGGTCACAGGATACGTTTCTTGTTATGGGCAGTATGCTTATGGGTGGAATCATGCTGATTGTTGGCAATATAATTGCGGACATTCTCCTTGCAATTGCCGATCCACGGGTAAGGAAATCATGACATTGTTTAAAAACAACCGTACCGCTCAGAAATTTTTTGCACACCCGTTGTCTATACCCGGGCTGGTAGTGCTTTTACTACTCTATATTGTTATGATTTTTGCTGAATTTATCGCTCCATACCATTTTGACAACGGAACCAGAACTAATTCGTACCAGCCTCCCAGCAGGATTCATTTTATTCATGATGGCCAATTCTCTATCCGTCCGTTTGTCTACCCTTACAAGTTCGAGTTCAATGAATTTTTTGAAAGAAAATATGTTGAAGATACCAGCAAACCTCTCTATATCTCTCTTTTTACAAAAGGTGATAAAGTAAAGCTCTGGGGGCTGCTGCAAATCAGGCACCATCTTTTTGGGGTATCATCAGAGCATTCATCTGGAAGAATCTATCTCATAGGAGCAGACGCTGTTGGCAGAGACCTTTTCTCACGCATAGTGTATGGATCAAGAGTGTCCTTGACCATTGGATTTCTTGGCGTTCTTATAACCGCTGTTTTGGGATTTTTTATCGGTGGTCTTGCAGGATATTATGGCGGCAAAACCGACTGGGTCCTCATGCGTTTTGCTGAATGTTTCCTTCTGGTGCCCTCGTTTTTTCTAATGCTTGCTCTTCGCAGTGCATTTCCCATGCGCATGTCATCTACCGCAATTTATATGCTGATTGTTGTCATCCTGAGTTTTATCGGTTGGGCCGGTTTTTCCCGTGTTGTAAGAGGGATGACTCTTTCTATCAGCAAACGTGATTTTGTTACCGCAGCAAGAGCATCGGGAGCATCAGATCTCCGTATCATTTTCAACCATGTACTCCCGCAGACAATGTCCTATGCAATAGTTTCTATGACTCTTTCAATCCCTGGCTATATACTTAATGAATCTGCACTAAGCCTCATAGGTTTGGGTATTCAGGATCCTTATGCCAGCTGGGGAAATCTTCTGAGTGCAGCGATGAATATCTCTGACATTCAATATCATCCTTGGATATTGACTCCGGGAATATTTATATTTCTTGTTGTTATGGCTTTTAATTTTGTGGGTGACGGGCTTCGTGATGCTCTGGATCCCAACAGATAATTATTTACAATAGGGCAATTTCACTCCTTTACTGTAGCAGACCTTTTCCTGAAGCGTTTAAATTGGTTTTTTCATCAAATTAGCCAACAATTTTCACTATTTTCAACAGTTTCGTTGAATTCTTTAAATACATAATTTATTATTAGGGTAGACTGAATTAACTTAAGAGCAGGATGAATCACGTGTAGTTTTCAACGACCTGCTTTTACCGGATAATGATACTTTACATATTAAGGTAACATCTCATAAAATGCTAACATAAAAAGAGTACATTTGAACCCGGTCGGAGGGTTCGGATGAACATCAAGGAGGCACTATGGATACATCAATTCGTGAAAAAATCGAACAGCGTGCTTATGAAATCTATCTCAGACGAGGAAGCACTCATGGGTCACATGAAGATGACTGGGCGCAGGCCGAAAAAGAGATTATGGCGGAAATTAACAAAAAAGAAGAGACTCCTGCTCCGGAAGTCGCAAAAGAACCACCAACTCCAAAAACTGTCGAAAAGCCTTCAGTTCCGGAATTGCAGACAGAAATTCCGGATGTCAAAGTCGAGAAGCCAAAACGTACTCGTTCAACCGCAGCATCAGCTGACACTTCCGGGGCACCGGCTAAAAAAAGGGTTGTTAAAAAGAAGAGCGCTGCCTGAGGATCAAAAGGTTCACAGGCGACTCTGTATTGCACCTTTTGTATCTCCTTTTTTTATGATCATTATCATTGTATAAGGTCAGCGGTTACATCTATTTTCAGGTTTCATTTCTATCAGTACCATACATACTGATAGTTTCTCAACTCTCATTGGTTTGCGGGGTCTCTTATGCGCCACTCCTATCAAATCCAGGATGGAGCTGTTGTTCCACTGGAAGATGGTATCGGTCCTATCCTTGTTTTTGTTAACCCCGATAAAGACGAGCAGGGATATCTTACCAGTAATTTCAGCCTGGATGAGCATACACTGAATTCTGCTCTCGACCCTGATGAGCTTTCGCGTATAGAATTTGAGGATACTCATTGTGCACTTATTTTTAAACGTCCCAAAAACTACTCATCTGAAGAGCAGTTTCTTTTCAAGGTTTCTTCAATAGGTCTGTTCATTTTCAAAGAGCAACTGATCATTCTTATATCAGATGATGTCCCGCTATTTGACGGAAGAACTTCTTACAAAGTCAGAACAGTGCTTGATGTAGCACTTAAAATATTTTACAGGTCAATTACTCATTTTCTTCAGCATTTACGTGTAATTAACATGATTTCAGATGAGATTGAACAAAAAGTCAACACATCGATGGAAAACAAGTATCTGATTCACATGTTTACACTTGAAAAAAGTCTTGTGTACTATCTTAATGCGATCCATTTCAATGCAGGAGTGCTTGAAAAGCTCAAGAACAATGCAGGGCGCATCGGTTTTTCACAGGAGAACATTGAGTTCCTTGAAGACATCCTTATTGAAAACAGCCAGTGTTTCAAACAGACTGAGATCTATTCCAACATTATCTCCAGCATGATGGATGCGCGGGCATCAATTGTTAACAACAATCTCAACAACCTGATGAAAACGCTCAACGTATTGACAATTGGAATAATGGTCCCAACGTTTGTCGTTAGCGCGTTTTCGATGAACGTCATAATTCCATTTCAAAAAAGTCAATATGCATTTTTGATTGTAATGGGTTTGTCAACACTGGCACTTCTGGGATTTCTGATTTTTTTCCGGTATAAGAAGTGGTAGTTGGATAAAGGTTCAAAGGTTCAGGGTTCAAAGTTTACATCCCTCAGATGTCCCATTAGGGACAGAATATTTATAGTATAACAATAGAAAAAAGACCAAAAAGTCCCGTAGGGATGAAATATTTACATTGGTGAACTCATTGCATTTTCATCCCTTTTTTCATTCTTCCATGTGGCTATGTTGTCACTCCATGGCTTGTAGAGCCATTAATTATTGTAGAAAATGCGACAAAATGATAACTTTTCCCTGGGGAAACATTATAAAATTCGGAACGTGTAATTGATTGAGTTCACTGGATTCTTTTAACGTACTTTGCGCAATGCGAATTTCACATTTGGTGGGGCCCAAACCCTCATTGCGACGGTTAACTTCGGTGTGCCCTCACCCAGTGGCCCTGGGCGTCGTCGAAAGGGAGATATCGCGGTATTCTCAAATATTCCTTGAAGGGAATATATTACAAAGTCCTTTCCTTTATTTAAAATAAGTAACCGTCAACACTTTACAATTTAAACTACTTCTTAAAGAAAATACCTTTTTATTCAAACCTCAATATTACGTTATCCTCCGATTCGTTACCACCCGGACCATGGTATTTAAGAATTTCTATTATACACTTATCGGCATTTTTCCATTTTTTCAGATCACATACTAAATCAACCCCAGGTAAACTATATCTAATAGTATCAATGAGGGTATTCAATGGTGACAACGAAAATGTATCAATTGTCTTTTCAATAACAAATGAAGTATTACGAACATCACGAATCAGAACTACAGTATCACCTGATATATTGAAACAGGTTAGGAAATACTGCAATTGGCGGTTACATTACTATGACCTGTCTTCAAATTACAATTAATAATACATCCACATAATATTATTACAATAATTTTTAAAATCATGCTAATCTTATAATATTCCTTTTTTGGATTTAGATGCGTTGAGCCCATACCCATTGCCACACCCCCCTCTACTAATTTATTTTATCCTTATAACAATTGCAATGGCCATTTTAAACGGTTAACATTCATTTTTCTGAAACCCGGCAGCTATCTGCCTTTTCAGATACCAGCCAATTCCCGGATTGATATCTTTGAAACAACTCCCGATTCTCATAGTTTTAACAAGTTTTTTGTCGCTGCTCCCAGGCTGTTATATGATAAGACAGGCTGTGTATAACATACCTCGCACAGATGTAGTTTCGCCTCCGCCTATGCCGTTATCCGAGATCACCATTCCTTACTCCGGAGGTTCAATAACAGGGTGGCTCAACAAAACATCCCCATCAAATGATTCAACACCAGTGGTATTATTTCTCCATGGAGGCAGTGAAAACCTTCAGACATTGCTTCAGGTGAGAATCTTTGCGGAATTTGCAAAAATGAGAGTACACCTCCTTGCAATCGATTATCCCGGATATGGCAACAGCAGCGGTACACCATCAGAAAAAAGTCTGATTGAATCTGCCGACAGCGCGTTTGTCCATATGAAAAATCTGTTTCCATCAAACCCGAAATTTATTGCAGGATTTACACTTGGAGCTGCGGTCGCTGTGCAAACGGGTCTTAAATATCAATCCGATATAAAAGGCATCGCACTGATCTCTCCCTGGGTTTCTCTTGATTCCATGGTCGCGCATCGTTATCCGCGATGGATGGTCACCATGTTTCTTAAGGAGAAATATGCTAATATTCCGATTGTGGAGGATCTGGATGTACCGGTTCTGGTGTTTCATGGAGAGATGGACCGGTCGGTGCCATTTGTACAGGGGAAGAAAATTGCTGACGCTCTCCCACAACTAAAAAAATGGCAACTCCTGAAAGGAACCTCTCAGGAGAACGTTTTTACCAATTACAAGTTCTGGGAATCACTTGCTGCATTTCTCAATTATCCGGAGATTGACTGGAGTCAGCGGGAATGATTTTTATTGTTCACTTCAATAGTTGACCCGTATTTCGCGGGGTTCGCAGATCGCCTCTCTCCCCGGCCCTCTCTCCACTCGTGGAGAAAGGGAGAAACCACATTTTTTCCTATTTCCCCCTCTCCATTCACTAATGGAGAGGGGGCCAGGGGGTGAGGCGATCCGCGAAGTTAGAGTACCTTGAAGCTTAATAGTATATTTACACAGTCGAGTTACTACCGATATAATAACTCCTAACTCCCAATAAAGAAACCAAGAATATTGGAAATAGTTTCATCAAGGCATGATGGAAACCCGGGATCATCACAATATATCTGAAGAATCTCAAGTATTGCCAGCAGTTGTGATTTATGAATTGAAATTGTATCTTTTTTATTCAACAGATCAATCAGTTCTTCAATCGAATCATAATAAAAAACTACACGATCCTGCTCACTTTCAATAGTATCAACTTCATCAAGAAGCCGCTTTCCATATTTCGTGATCGCAACCCGTTCATCAGAGCTTAGCGAAACACTCAGAAACTCCTTGTCCTCCTCCTCGGTCAACCGAAGTTCATAGAAACTAAACGCCTTCAGCCTTTCCCGGGGAGTAGTTATTTTCAGAAGGTATCTGCCGTCCTTTTTTTCAAAATGTTCATCAAGCAGCTCATGACTTTTTTCTATATAATCACGATGAACCTTTATCTTGAAAGTTTCTACAGCTTTACTCTCAACAGGAAACGATGAGTCGGAGACATGATCTATAAAAAAAACGATTTCGCTTTCCTTTAAAATTGTACTTGCTAAAAGAATATCGATAGATGAAAATGCATGATCAAATTCAATGAAATCTTCAGTATTGTACGTTTTAGTTTCCGCCACGTTAATTGATTTCATCGCGGCAGGAAGGCTTGTATAGTCGATCTTACGAAGTTCAAGCTCCTGTTTCATAAGTTCAAGTGCTTCGGGCTGATATTCATCTTTGTGATTAAAATACTGTTTTAGAAGGAATTCATCGGTGAACTCTTTCACTTTTTCCTGAAGCATTTCCATAGAAACTCCAATTGAATAAATGATATGAAAACTTTGCAATATGAATACTTGTTATTAATATATATTTTTGACCGAAAACAGGTTACAATCTTTTATGGGTTCACTGGGTCAGAGTTAATAGGTTCCCGGGTCAGGAAAATATCACTTCCTGACTTTCTATCAACCTTATAACCTTTGAACCCTGAACGTTGAACCTTTGAACTATTACCATTGATTATTATTCCTTTAAAGACGTCTGATTGCAATCTTAGATATGGATCACCGATGAAACCTAAACTTTTAGCATTCGATTTAGATGGGACACTACTGAATTCAAAAAAAGAGCTCTCCCATGCGAATCGTACTGCATTGCAGGAGATGTCTGCATCCGGAGCCGTGGTCGCATTTGCATCCGGTCGTCTCGGCAGCAGTATGCTTCAGTACATACCTGCTCCTGGATTTGAAATCGCAATGCTCACCCTGAATGGAGCAGCTGTTTTTAGCGACTCTAACATGAACACACGTATATATCATTCACCACTGGATTCGAAATTTGCGGATTATCTTATTGATTATCATCGAAATAAACCATTCGCACTCAACTACTACATAAACGATAAGCTCTATTCAACTGATAATAAACATACCAGGCAATGGATTGAGCTTTACTATCAGCAAACCCGTACGCAATACCACATGTTATCCACATTTGAATCGATGAAAAACGGTTCACCATCAAAGATCATTTTTGTAGGTGATCCACACGAACTGAATATTCAGGAACATTTTTTTCGTAAGATGTGGGGTGACAGTGTTTATATCTGCAGGACCTGGGACTATTACCTTGAGTTTTTAAATCCCAATGCAAATAAAGGCGCTGGCCTTGAAGCACTCTCTAATTCGTATGGCATTGATTTAAATGATGTTATAGCATTTGGCGATGCTACAAATGATATCCCGATGCTTCAAAAAGCGGGTCTTGGCATAGCAATGAAAAATGCTCATCCCGATCTCTGTTCCGCGGCCCATAAGGTCTCTATGTGGAGTAATGATGAAGATGCGATTGCCAAAGAGTGGGAACTTTTAAAAAATTTTTGATATACCACTTGATTTGAATATCATCCATAACAGAGTAAAACACACAAGTTATCCACATTTTGATGTTGATAGTGATGAACAACTTTTTGGTTGCTTTTATGAATAGTTGAAATTCTGAAAATCGCAGCAGATTTTCGCAGACAACGAGTAATCGATTTCAGTTTTTAGGATAAATCAACAAACGGGGTCGCACATTTCCGCTCAGCGATCAGAAGATCCATCGTGACCCCCTCCCTGGTTAGCATCTCAAGGATTGTAGTTCGCGCAAGTTCCGGAGTATTGTGATCTTCACTGAGATGACACAGGATCACTTTTTGTGGGACCACTGATGCCGATTTGCAGATCCTGATCAGTGCATCAGCCGATTGGATATTCGACAGATGCCCAAAATCACCAGTCACCCGCTTTTTATGAATATAGGGACGAAGAGGATTGTTCCACAGCAGCTCAGGATCATGATTCGCTTCAAGAATAATTACTTTGGAATCCTTGAAATACTGAATCAGCATATCTGGAAATATCCCAAGATCTGCCGCATAGGTGAGAGTTCCGCCCGATTGGGTTACTGCTTTAATCACAAAACCGCTGGTGGTACCGGCAGCATCATGACTCAGTTCAAAGGGTTGAATCTGAAATGATCCGACCGCAAATTGATCTGTCGTGAAATAGTGTATCGGGCATTTTTCAATCAGTGAATCCTTATAAAGGTTACGCAACGTTGCCTGATTAGCCTTATCGATCCACAAGGGAACATTATTTTTTCTGCATATCTGCAGTGTGGAGTAGTTCAAATGATCTGCGTGACAATGGGTTGCAAGTACTGCAGAAACAGAATGTATGCTTATACCGGATTCTTCAAGAATCTCCAGTATCCGGCGCTGACTGAACCCTGCATCGATCAGTATTCTGTGATTATCATGCTCAATGAAGGTACAATTACCGCTTGAGCCACTTCGGAGAACTTTACAACGCACAAAACTGCCTATGAAATTTTTTCTTGATGAACATTTTGTCCGGCAAAACAGCCCTCATCATGAACAGCAATTAAAAGTACTGCAAATTTTTGATGAAGAGAATATTTCTACCCTGTGGAACGGATTATATTTGATTCGAAAAACTAATATATGACCGATCCAGATTCCTAATTAATTTTAGTACTACTTCACAAAGGGATCACTATGACACAAGAAACTGTGGCAATCCTGGGGGCAAGTAACAAAGCTGACCGCTATGCGTATAAAGCACTGATGATGCTTCAGGAATACGGACATTCCGTGATTCCAATCAACCCAGTACTGGACACAATAGAATCAGTTCCTGTTATTGCATCAATTCGTGATATAAAAGTCCCTGTTTCCACCCTGACACTCTATATGCGACCAGAGCGGTATATGCCTCTCATTGATGATATAATAATACTTAAACCAGGCAGGGTTATTTTCAATCCTGGAACTGAATCTGATGAAGCGTTATCTATATTGAAAAAGTCGGGTATAGATGGTATTTACGCATGCACTCTTGTGCTATTGAGAACCGGGCAGTTTTGATTCATATACTTTAACCGACATTCCCATAATGACGCTTTCACCTCCGTCAATGCTCTCGGTTAATGCAAAGGTATCTCCGCCCCACTGTTCATTACTGCTGTCCAGAATCACCCGCCACTGGCCATTGAAGGGTAATGGTACCTGCATCGATGATGATCCGAAATGAAATGCTATACATACCACAATCCCTTCATGAGATCTTTGCACCAACACTAGTTTACGTTCTTCAGAGGTCTCCACACATTTGATTGTATCGAACGACAGCGTACTTAAAACCCGATGTGTTTTTCGCAAATTCAGCAGAAACCGGTAATAATCGACAAACTGTATTCCTTTGGAAGTGTCCCTTTTTGACCAGTCAACTTTTGACTCAGTAAATGTCGATTCACTGAATGGATCGGGGATTGGCCTGCTGAGATGAAACAAAGAATATTCGTTAGCTCGACCATTTCGAACTGCATCGTACAGTGATGGATCCGAGTGATCTACAAAATAATAAAACGGATTGCATTCTCCCCACTCTTCCCCCATAAAAAGAAGTGGAATCATTGGGGACAGTATCGTTACCGCAGCGGCACACCGGGCAGCTTCAGGGGAAGAGAGTGTGATGAGCCGCTCACCAAACGCACGATTACCAATCTGATCATGATTTTGACTGCATACAACACACTGCTTCGATTCGAACCCTACAGCTGATCCCCCATGACTGCGCTTGCGAAAATGTGAATAGGTTCCATCAAATACAAACCCCTGACAAAGAGCTTTCGCCAGATCTGAGCAACGTCCGAAATCCTGATAATATGTCTGTTTTTCACCGGTTATCACCGCGTGAAGCGAATGGTGAAGATCATCACACCACTGAGCATCAATACCATAACCACCGCAGTATACTGATCGTACGATACGTGGATCGTTTTTGTCACTTTCTGCGATAAGAAACCGTTTCCTTCCCGATAGTTCACTATAGGTATGAACAGCTTTAGCCAGATTTTCCAGAAATGTAGTTGCATTCATGTCGTAGATTGCGTGAACAGCATCGAGCCTGAGCGCATCGATATGAAAATGTTCCATCCAGTAAATCGCATTTGTTATAAAATACGACCTTACCTTATCACTGAAAGCATCATCAAAATTTACCGCCCAGCCCCAGGGTGTCCGATACTTGTCTTTTGTAAAATACGGACCGTACTCCCACAGATAGTTCCCTTCAGGCCCCAGATGGTTGTACACAACATCGAGAACCACCGCAAACCCATGTTTATGGCACTGGTCAACCAATTTTTTTAACCCTTCCACTCCGCCATATGATATCTGCACAGCAAATGGGTGAACGCCATCATACCCCCAGTTGCGACTACCCGGGAATTGGGCTACCGGCATAATTTCAAGAGCGGTAACCCCAAGCTCCTTGAGATATGGTAATTTTTTAATGATACCCTCAAAGGTACCTTCTGATGAAAATGTACCCGCATGAATCTCATACACCACATATTGTTCAAGAGGCAGTCCATTCCAGTTATGATCACTCCATTTAAATTGTGTGTGATCGACAACCGCCGACACACCATGAACGCCCTCAGGCTGCCATTGAGATGCTGGATCAGGCCTGGTTGTTCCATTATTCAGCTGGAACGCGTATGTCAATCCATGGTCAACATCGTTCATAACAGCATGGAAGTATCCGTTTTCCTCAGGTTCCATCGATACACAAGTAGCACGCTCTACACAAATAATATTTACAGAATGATGTTGCGGTGCCCACAGTCTGAAAAAGCATCGTTTGTCTTCGTGAAGCGTCGGACCAATTATATCTATATAGGGGATATTATCGATCATAGCCATAAACCTGCCCTGTTACTTTTTTAAAGCTACGACACAATCTTTGCGTATCGCCTCACCCCCCTGCCCCCTCTCCATTTATAATTGAGAGGGGGAGAAAGAAGAGAATTTTTGCGGTTACACCCGTTTTCTACAGATGGAGAAAGTCACTTATGATTGGTATTACATTCAAAATTCGAGTTTATATAGTATTTCTACAACGTTAAATTGCACCAACTGGTCATTGAGCGGAGTCGAAATGACAAGCGTGATTTGCGTAAAATGCGCCGTCTCGACTCCGCTCGACTACCGGATTATGTATACATTGCAAATTCCATACACAAACATTTTTCTTTTTTATATAACCAAAAAGATTCGCAGGAAAACTTTTTTTGAACAGTTTTTTGGTTTAATACATCAAAAATCTAAAATCAAATACTCTGTCATTTCTCTATTGAGAACAACATTCCGGAAAAGTGTTAAAAAACTCTGCCAGAATGCGTGATTATGAATACATTTCTGTTTGATTTGGATTATCGTTTTAATTATTTACGATAAACATAAAATGCGAGGGAAAATACATGAATCACAAACTTATTCTGGGTTTGATTGCTGCAGCTGGAATCTCAGTAACTGCACAAACAATCAAACTTAGCGGGAAAGTTACCAATCAGAATGGTAAACCCGTTTCGGGAGCGATTGTCACATTAGTTAACAAACAATTGAAAGACACCACTGATGCCAGTGGTGCCTATTCAATTACTACCTCTACGGTGTCAGCATTGACCACAGGCGACTATGTCAATATTGACAGAATCTCAATGACCGGTAATGCACTTTCAGTCAGTTTAACAAGCCCCGCCCCAGTTAAAATCGAACTATTCGATATGAATGGGCATCTAATCGAAAAAAAACAGTCCCCTGTGACAGCATCAGGTAATTATCATTTCAATCTGAGTGCCACCACACGTGCAGTGAATATGCTCACTATTCGCGTTACAATGGGAAATCAGACTTCAACATTCCGTTATATTTCCATGAATAATGGTACAGGTGCTGGTGGTATGGTTACCACGATACAGACATCAAATGGAACTTCACAAAAACTATTGAAAATTCAATCTACACTTGATTCTCTCAAGGTTTCAGCATCGGGATATATAACTGCTGCAAAAGCGATATCTTCATACACCAGTGATCTCAACTTTACATTAAATACAATAACTCTTCCAAAATTCAGTTTCTTTGTCACCAGCCAGAAAGTACTTGAGGAGCTTTCTAAAAATAAAGATGGTTTTGGTGGCGATTTCAGATTTGGGAAAACCGGTCAGGGTGCAGGGCTGCTTGGTGCAGACAGTATCTGCTCATGTATAGCAGAGAAAAGTATGCCCGGATCAAGCGTAAAAATCTGGCGGGCATTTTTGAGTGTTTCCAAAGATAAGGATGGAAAGCAGGTTAACGCTGCTGATCGAATAGGAAAAGGTCCATGGTATGATCGTACCGGACGGTTGCTCGCTCCAACCCTTACCGATCTTCTTAATACCAGACCGATGAACGGTGATGTAACTATTAAAAACGACCTGCCCAATGAGGATGGCGTCCCAAATCACTATCCTAATGGTGTAAAAGTTGATAATCATCATATGGTTACCGGGTCCAATAATAAAGGTATACTCTATTCGGCAACAGCAACCTGTAATGACTGGACTTCAACCACTTATGCTACTGGTAAACCGCAATGTGGTTTTGCATGGCCAAGAACCACTACCGGCACTTACAGCTGGATCACTGGATTTTCTGCCAACGGATGCGAGGCTGGCGTTGAAACAATAGACAATGGTGGTGGTGTCAGAGGAACAAAAATTATCGGAAGTGGCGGTGGATACGGTGGATTCTACTGTTTTGCTCTGAATCCATAAGTTTGATTGATGATTTCCGGCAATAATGTTCCAGTCAGGCTGTGTTCGGTTTAACGTTTAGAAATATAACAATCACCTTTTCAATTCCATCAAAGAGCATTGTCTCGGTAAAACTGTTCGATCTTGTTGGAAAAGAGATTTGTGAAATTGGTGGAAAGAGTATGCTGCCGGTACGTATGGGATGGATTTGAATACGGCGAGTCTGGCGAAGGGTGTTTATTTTTATTCGTTAAAGACCTTGCCCAGATAATTTATTCTGAAAATTCTCAGATCCGTTTTTTTTACTATAAACAACGTATTCATATAAATTTTTATATGCCATGGTAACCCTCGATCATGGTACTTAAATTTTGGCGATCATTTCCAATTAAGACTTTTTATCTCTTTACCACTGTTCTGGCGAAAAATGTATAACCCCGAAGCAGCAATCTGCCGCCCCCTGCTGACAGTAACCTCTCTTCCATCAAGCCCGAAAACCAGTCTGCTGTGATCAGGATTTAAAAGATTAAAATATGTATTCGAAGAGCGTAAAGGCCTCATAGTATAAGATACTGAAACAGGGGGAGCCACAAGACTCATTACGCCGTTTATATCCGAATACATATATTTTGTATCAAGACTATCAAGTACAAGTACACCATGCAGTGATGAAACCAGTGATGCATCCTGTTTCCAGTAGGATACGACTTTTGTTAATCCACTATCCATCTCTATTAGCTGATATCCCTTTGAACCATTCCCACCACCATGTCCTTCCCAGTTGGAAACGACTACATTTCCGTTTTTAAGGATCTGAAATCCAGCAAAAAAGTTAGGCTTTGCCTTACTCCAGAAATCACTTCCGTTTTTATCTGCTGCGGTAGGAAATTGTCTAATAATTTTGGAATCTTTACCAACAAGCACCATCTGTGCACCATATCCACTTGAAATCATGGTGTTGCCATTTGGCAACCTGAGCGCCATATAAGGTTCACCCCCGGCAGTAGCTTCCCAGATCACCTTCCCGGTTGAATCACACTCATACATTTTTCCAGCAGTTTTACCCCCTACCAGATAGGTTCCTTTTGATGTAGGACGTATAATACGGATACTCGCGCTAGTTGCGAAATTGATCTTCCTAAGCTGTTTACCGATACTATCAACTTCTTTTACTGATGCCGGATTGCCGTCAGCCCCGATGAACGTACTTTTCTCCGAAAGTCTGAACACAGATTGCACGCCACCACCAGTAGAAACTTTTTTAATAGAAGCACCAGTTTTGACATTGTATTCTGCATAACCGTCACCAACACTGACCATCAGGCGGTCATTTCCGATCAGCTGCAAATCTCTGTTTGATGTTGTTATCGACCATTTCTCCGATGGGTTTGCAAGATTTATATAATGGACTTTTCCATTCCCTTCATCAGCAACGATGACTTTATATTTCATTGGCACTGGTTGTTGGGAAAAAGCATTTTCACGACTTATAAAACACAGCAAAACAACAGCAAAGAGTACATTCTTTAACACTGTAGATACATCCCTTTATTTATAAAACGTTTAACCAGCAAACTATCGTATTTTTTTAAGCAGAATATACGCACAAATATAAACAAAAGCTGCCTGTATTAACCATTAGTGAGTGGTTAGTACAGGCAGAGATTCACTAATTATCCAGATTGTCAATTCCTTGCAACAGCAATCGCCTGTCTGTATTTGTTATTATCATAATATAATTCCACTTTGCAATTATCTCAACATACAATATTAAAAATTATCTTCCCGCCAAAGAAACAGTTTCAGAAAAGACTCCACTATCAAGTGCTATACGGACAATGAACATGCCACTGCCAAACTGCTGTTTTGTCATGCTATAATGAAGATTACCGCGACCACGTTCAATTGCCAGTCGCTGCCCCCGCATTGTAAAAACTTCAACACAGTGGGCATTTGCGGAAACACCATCGATACTGAGTTTACCCGCTGTTGAGCTGATCGAATATGATTTAATTGGGGCAACTGTAACAGTATGTGCTACTGTCCCCACGGGTATAAAGGGCTCAACGCCTAAAAGATTGTTTTTGTCAACATCTATTGTAGGATATACCAGTTGTCCAGACTTTTGACCATTTACGTTTGCTTCAGAACCAAGCTCGTTGGCATTACAATCCAGCCATATAACTACACGATGTATTTCATCTTTCGTGAGATTCACATTATGATGTGATGGAAACAAATGAGAATACAATGTTGACTTTTTAGCCCCAAAATACCCAGGTATAGTACGGGAACCACCAATTTTATCAGCATAGATATTTCCGTTAAGATATGGCCACCCTCTATCACAAAAATGAAAAACGTACTGCATCAGGCTACCGTAGCTCATGTCAGGCCCTTTTCTCTGCTGGGTATGGCAAGTTTTACATTTCGAGTCGAAAATCGGCTTTACCGTACGGTAATAACTAATAGGAAGCGCTTCCGCGAATTCCGGCTTCAGTAACGTTGGATCACGTTTCAATGCGATCGGGTTGGTGGGTGGAGTAGCTTTCCATTTATCCTCATGACACCCCAGACAGGAAAGGTTTTCACCTTTATGAACATAGGTGAGAGAACGCATCGATTGGACTGCCATAAAGTTAGAATCAAGTGCCTGGAAATAGATAGCCCGGTCGACCGGCGCTTGAAAATAGGCCGAACCGTCAGATTCAACTGGTACGATACCAAGCGACAACCGGCAGGTTGATTCTGAAGCGTCACCTACCCGTGGGTCATTAATATTTGGTGTTGATTTTGGCGTAAGCTGAACTATTCTGAGCCACTTTATTTTTGTATTTTCCGGAAAAGGCAGATCAGAGTTGTATACATTTGCTACACTCAGTGTGGCACATTGATGCGGAAGCTTTTCACGCTCGCCTTCAAAGGTTTGCACAGAAATATTCGGTGGCATCTGGCGAGGTCTTAAAGGAATCGGATCAAGCAGTTTGGAATCATATAGGCCGGCAGCCGGGGTCGCCGATTTGGGGCAAACCATGAGATAATTTGCATTTTCATCTAATAAAACGATATCACCATTACGACTAGCCAGGAACAATTTCTCTGAAAGTGGCCATGGGGTCGCCCATGGTGCGGTTGCATCACTCCAGACAGTCTTTTTAGTAGTAATGCCGGTGATCTGAGACATTTTACCGTCGTCCCGCACGTTTGGATCAATGACGACAATTTCCCCAAATGATTCTGTATGATGCCCAGTACCAATGGCTACCCATTTTGACGAATTGGGAATAGCTCTTATACTAACTTCTGCTTCCGGCCTGAGAAATCTGCCATCTGGCCATTTACCATCTCCACCTTTACCCACTCCAGGAATATTCAACTTCAATACATCTTCCATAGTTGAAAGTGAGACCGGGTAGTTGCCATGCCAGGATCGCGGATCGCGTCCATCAGGGAAGCAGATCCAGGGGTGATGAGCAATACAGTCATCACGATCGACATAATCCCAGCGCGAATAAATAATCATGCCGTTGTTATCGACACTTGGGTTCCACTCATTGGTTTCATGATACGATAGAATGGTGATGTCACTGCCATCAGCTTTCATGGATGCGAGACAATATGTTGGGACTGCTCGCCCATGGCAACGTCCATAACCACCCCGTCGCTCGGAATTAAAAACGATGCGGCCGCTGGGCAACCAGCAGGGATCAAAATCATTATATTTGCCATCAGTGAGTTGCTCAAGCCCGGTACCATCGATATTGATCTTAAAAATATGGAAGCATTGATCGATGTCCCAGGAGCGCTGGTAAGCCGTTGAGCCAGGTTTCCAGCCAAATAGTACCGTTTTTCCATCGTATGAGAGGTCGGGAGAAACAAATGAGCCGCCAGTGAGCTTTTTACCCATATAACGTCCATTCTTTGGGGTGGCATTTGCCAGAAGGTCAGTGACTTTCCTCTGGTTGTTTTTAAACCCCGAAACAATATAAATGCTTCCGCCTTTAGCTGCGAAACAACCGAAAAACTGGTCGCACAGATGCGGCTCGGATGGATGGCAGCCACGGGCGATGCAGAGGATCGAATCAAAATCGATCAGCGGATCAGAAAATGATGGCGCAGCTTTCGATGAAATAACTAAACCACCTACAAGTAACATGACGGATACCACAACATTCATGCGTCCCGACAAACTTTTCATAACGGTCCTCCTGGGCAGAGCCTCCGGGAATTCAGGTTAACGAAACTTAAAGCAATTACTCAATATGATACAATTACTATAAAAGATATATTACCATAATATAAGAAATCTGTTATTGAAATGAGATGAAAAAAATAGTTTTTTAATCGCATCGTGAACATCTCACTATGTAACGCATTGATTTATATAATAGGTATTAATACATTTCGGTGCGAACACTTTATTTTTTGCGAACACAGATTCATCTTTTTACTTACTTTTCATCCTATAAGTTTTTTGAACTGCGTTTGTTTTTAATTACACCCCAAAAAATAACAATACATTCCCTTAATTTATTTATAAAACTATTAAACACTGACTACTTCGGTTTTTCGGTCCCTACCGCCTGCTCAAATGTCACTTGGGGTCTGTAATCGGGCAAGTTTTTATAATTAACATTGAAACGTCCCCAGTAAGTACCACTTAATAGAGAACTGTCCCGATTCACCTGTTGCAGTCAAAAAAGTTGTACCTTCAAGAGTAACCAGAACTCCTGTAACAGGTGCACCCGTTTTTTTGTTTTTAACTGTTCCGGATATTGAAATGTTTTCACCGTATGAAATTGTAAAAACGGTAACCAGCACAATACCCACAACCATGATCTTTTGTATCAATTGCTTTTTGATCATGATTTGCCCCCATGCAACTAATCTATCCTGAATCAAAGATCGAATTCCTAATTTATTATCAGAATCGGTGCAATACCACCAGCAACAACACCGGATCTGTTTAATTCATTCTCAGTTATTTGAATGGTGCAAACGTAGTACTGTCCGCAGTCACTGCAACGCCTTCCAGTTCAAACAACCAGGTCGGCCGACAGACTTTTGCAGCTACCGGAATAATAGGTACATCACCACCGATTTCGGACAGCAGTACCTGTTCGATCATCTGCCACTCATGAAAATTGCGAGTATAACAGATCAGATATACCAGATCAGATAAAGCAGCGTTTTGTTCCTTTAGTAATGCCTGAAGATTTTCGACAGTGCGTTT